>JAEPMM010000102.1 GCA_017643965.1 Marinobacter sp. | reverse complement strand
TGGGTTCCCGTTATCCCGGCGTCAAGCGTTTCGGCCTGGAAGGCGGCGAAAGCCTGATTCCCTGCCTCGATGAGCTTATCCAGCGCGCTGGATCCTACGGTGCCAAGGAAATCGTGCTGGGCATGGCCCACCGTGGTCGTCTCAACGTTCTGGTCAACACCCTGGGCAAGAATCCCAAAGAGCTGTTCGACGAGTTCGAAGGCAAGAAACTGGCGGATTCCGGCTCCGGCGACGTTAAGTACCACCAGGGTTTCTCATCCAACGTGATGACCCCGGGCGGTGAAGTGCACCTCGCCATGGCATTCAACCCGTCACACCTGGAGATCGTCTCTCCGGTTGTCGTGGGTTCTGTTCGTGCCCGCCAGACCCGTCGCAACGATAACGATGGTACCCAGGTGGTTCCGATCATCATGCACGGCGATGCGGCGTTCGCCGGGCAGGGCGTGGTGATGGAAACCTTCCAGATGTCCCAGACCCGGGGCTACGGCATTGGCGGTACGATCCACATCGTCATCAACAACCAGGTCGGTTTTACCACCAGCAAACAGGAAGACGCCCGTTCCACGGAATACTGCACTGACGTGGCGAAGATGGTGCATGCACCGATTCTGCACGTGAATGCGGACGATCCCGAGGCAGTGATGTTCGTGACCCAGATGGCCATGGACTATCGCAATGAATTCAAGCGTGACGTGGTCATCGATCTGGTGTGCTATCGCCGTCGCGGCCACAACGAGGCGGACGAGCCTGCGGCGACCCAGCCGGTCATGTATGAAAAGATTCGTAAGCTGAAAACCACCCGTGCGCTCTATGCCGAAAAGCTGATCGCGGCCGGTGTGATTTCCGAGGACGAATCCAAGCAGATGGACCTCGACTATCGTGACGCGCTGGACAAGGGCGATCACGTTGTAAAGTCGCTGGTCAAGAAGCCGAACAAAGAACTGTACGTCGACTGGACGCCGTACCTTGGCCATGAGTGGACCGCCAAGTGCAAATCCAGTGTTGCACTGAAAACGATACAGAAGCTGGGCAAAAAGCTCACCCAGGTTCCCGAAGGTTTCAGCATTCAGCGTCAGGTGTCCAAAATCGTCTCCGACCGGGACAAGATGACCGCGGGTGCGCTGCCGATCAACTGGGGTTACGGCGAAGTGATGGCCTATGCCACCTTGCTGGACGAAGGCCACCCGATCCGTATCACCGGTCAGGATGTTGGCCGTGGCACTTTCTCACATCGCCACGCGGTACTGCATAACCAGAAGGACGGCTCAACCCACATCGCGCTGGCGCATCTGGCAGAAGACCAGCCGAAGCTGGAAATCTACGACTCGCTGTTGTCGGAAGAAGCCGTCATGGCGTTCGAGTATGGCTACTCGACCACCGCACCGGACGGTCTGGTGGTGTGGGAAGCCCAGTTCGGCGATTTCGCCAACGGTGCCCAGGTCGTGATTGACCAGTTCCTCACCAGTGGTGAGCACAAGTGGGGCCGACTCTGTGGTCTGACCCTGTTGCTGCCTCACGGCTATGAAGGTCAGGGGCCGGAACACAGTTCCGCGCGTCTCGAGCGTTTCCTGCAGCTGTCAGCCGAGCACAACATCCAGGTGTGTGTGCCGACCACGCCATCCCAGGTGTTCCACATGCTGCGCCGTCAGGTGAAGCGTCCGCTGCGCAAGCCGCTGGTGGCGATCACTCCCAAGAGCCTGTTGCGCCACAAGGAGGCGACGTCCGATCTTGAGGATCTGACGTCCGGCACCTTCCAGACCGTGCTGCAGGAGAAGGAGCCGTCTGATCCGAAGAAAATCACCCGCCTGATCCTGTGCAGTGGCAAGGTCTATTTCGACCTGCTGGAAAAGAAGAAGGCGGATGAGCGGAACGACGTGGCGATTGTGCGAATCGAGCAGCTGTACCCGTTTCCGGGCGATGATCTGGATGAACTTCTTGCCCAGTATCCGAAGCTCAAAGACGTGGTCTGGTGCCAGGAAGAGCCCATGAACCAGGGTGCGTGGTACTGCAGTCAGCACCACATGCGCAATGCGCTGCACCGCAAGAACAATAAATTGTACCTTCAGTATGCTGGCCGTGAAGCGTCTGCCGCTCCGGCGTGTGGCCATATGTCCGTGCATATCGAAGAACAGAAGAAACTGGTTAACGACGCGTTCGAAATCTGACGAGCTACCGAATTAAGGATCCGAGATGTCAACTGAGATTAAAGCCCCCGTTTTCCCAGAGTCGGTCGCAGAGGGCACCGTCGCGACCTGGCACAAGCAGCCGGGTGAAGCCTGTTCCCGTGATGAGCTGATTGTCGATATTGAAACCGACAAAGTGGTTCTGGAAGTGGTTGCGCCTGCAGACGGCGTGATTGAGGAAGTATTGAAAGGCGAGGGCGACACTGTAGAAAGTGGTGAAGTCATTGGCCGCTTCAAGGAAGGCGCCGCCGGCGAATCCAAGCCTGCAGAAAGCAAGCCGGAAAGCAAAGAAGAAGCGCCCAAGGCCGAAGCCGAGAGCAACGCCGCCTCCGGCGACGCCATCCTGAGCCCGGCTGCCCGCAAGCTGGCCGAGGAGAATAACGTTGATCCGAATGCTGTTAAAGGCACCGGGAAAGACGGTCGCGTAACGAAAGAAGACGTTCAGAATCATGTTGATACAGCGAAGTCTTCAGGCTCTGCTTCAACGCCGAAGCCGGCGGCGGATCTGCCCAAGGTAGACGTGAATTCCGGCGAGCGTGCCGAGAAGCGCGTACCCATGACCCGCCTGCGCGCCAGCATCGCCAAGCGTCTGGTCAATGCGCAGCAGACAGCAGCCATGCTGACCACGTTCAACGAAGTGAACATGGCGCCGATCATGGAGTTGCGGAAGCAGTATCAGGACAGCTTCGTGAAGCGTCACGGTATCAAGCTGGGATTCATGTCGTTCTTCACCAAGGCGGCGACCGAGGCACTCAAGCGCTTCCCGGCGGTCAACGCCTCGATTGATGGCAATGACATGGTGTATCACGGCTACCAGGACGTTGGTGTGGCCGTGTCTACCGACCGTGGTCTGGTGGTTCCGGTGGTGCGCGACGTTGACGCACTGGGTCTGGCCGACATCGAGAAGAAGATTGTCGAATACGGCACCAAGGCCAAAGACGGCAAGCTGGCCATTGAGGACATGACCGGTGGCACGTTCACCATCACCAACGGCGGCATCTTCGGTTCACTGATCTCCACGCCGATCCTGAATCCGCCGCAGACCGCGATCCTGGGTATGCACAAGATCCAGGAGCGCCCGATGGCGGTCAATGGCAAGGTCGAAATCCTGCCGATGATGTACCTGGCACTTTCCTACGACCACCGCATGGTTGATGGCAAGGAAGCCGTGCAGTTCCTGGTCGCGATCAAGGAAATGCTTGAAGATCCGGCACGTATTCTGCTGGACGTCTGAGCTGACTTTTAACGAATCGGAAAACGGGATCAACTATGTCTGATAAGTACGACGTCATTGTCATTGGTGCGGGCCCCGGCGGTTATGTGGCTGCCATCAAGGCTGCTCATCTCGGCCTGAAAGCCGCGTGTGTGGAGTCCTGGACTTCTGAAGACAACAAGCAGGTACTTGTCGGTACCTGCCTGAACGTGGGCTGTATTCCTTCCAAGTCCTTGCTGGAAATCTCCCACAAGTTCGAGGAAGCCAACCACGACTACGAGATGCAGGGCATCATCGCCAAGGATGTCAAAATCGACATCGCCAAGATGATGGAACGCAAGAGCGGCATCGTTAAGCAACTGACCGGTGGTATTGCCGGTCTGTTCAAGGCCAACGGTGTTACCCCGATCCACGGGCATGGCAAGTTGCTGGCCAACCGCAAAGTGGAAGTGACAGACAAGGACGGCAAGACCAAAACCTACGAAGCCGACAATGTCATCATCGCCACCGGTTCCAAGCCGATTGAAATCCCGCCCGCGCCTTTCGACGGTGATTACATCGTCGATTCCGAAGGCGCGCTGGAGTTCACCGAAGTGCCCAAGCGCCTGGGCGTGATCGGTGCCGGTGTGATCGGTCTCGAGCTCGGCAGTGTCTGGGCCCGCCTGGGATCAGAAGTGACTGTCATCGAAGCGCAGGACACCTTCCTGCCAACGGTGGATCAGCAAATCGCCAAGGATGCGTTCAAGCAGTTCCAGAAGCAGGGGCTGAATATTGTCATGGGCGCGCGTATGACTGGCGCCGAAATCAAGCGCAAACTGGTCAATGTCAGCTACGAAGACAGCAAGGGCAAACAGGAAGCGAAGTTTGACAAGCTGATCGTTGCGGTCGGCCGTCGTCCGTACACCGATAACGCCCTGGCGGAAGACTCCGGTGTGCAGATGGATGAGCGCGGTTTCATCTTCGTGGATGATAACTGTAAAACCGAAGCGCCGGGTGTGTGGGCGATCGGCGATGTGGTTCGCGGGCCGATGCTGGCACACAAGGCCTCGGAAGAGGGTGTCATGGTTGCCGAGCGCATTGCCGGACACAAACCGCAGGTCAATTACGACTGCATTCCGAACGTGATCTACACCGCGCCGGAAGTTGCCTGGGTCGGCAAGACCGAAGAGCAGCTGAAAGCGGAAGGTGAAGAGTACAATGTTGGCACCTTCCCGTTTGCCGCGAACGGTCGCGCCATGGCTGCCAACTCGGCTTCCGGCCTGGTGAAGATCATCGCCGACGCGAAGACCGATCGCATCCTGGGTTTCCACGTGGTGGGTCCGCAGGCGTCTGAAATCGTTGCCCAGGGCGTTATTGCCATGGAATTCGGTTCCAGTGCAGAAGATCTGGCCCTGACCTGTTTCGCGCACCCGACTCTGTCCGAGTCAGTGCACGAGGCAGCTCTGGCCGTTGCCGGCGGCGCGATTCACATCGCCAACCGTCGCAAAAAGAAGTAACGCAACAGCGGAAGTCGGGGCGCCAGGTTGGGCGCCCCGCTGCCATCATAACGGCAGTTTTTCCGGGTGCGTGAGCGGCAGATTAAGGTGATCCCTGATCTGCCAGAGCGAATTCGCATCAGGCGCGCCAATGGCGGTGTGCCAGCGGGTTCATTTCCGTACGTGGTTATCCTCCATCAAAAGACGGGACATTAACTATGAATTTGCACGAATATCAGGGCAAGCAGCTGTTCGCTGAATATGGCCTGCCAGTATCCAAGGGCATCGCCTGCGATACGCCAAAGGAAGCAGTCGACGCAGCCGGCGAGATCGGCGGAGACGCATGGGTGGTGAAGGCTCAGGTTCACGCTGGTGGCCGTGGTAAGGCTGGCGGCGTAAAGCTGGTCAAGAGCAAGGACGAAATCCGTGAGTTCGCGGAGAAGTGGCTCGGGCAGAAGCTGGTCACCTACCAGACGGACGAGAACGGCCAGCCGGTCAGCAAGATTCTGGTTGAATCCCTCACTGACATCGACCAGGAGCTTTACCTGGGTGCGGTTGTTGACCGCGGTACCCGTCGTATCGTGTTCATGGCGTCCACCGAGGGTGGCGTTGAGATCGAGAAGGTTGCCGAGGAAACACCGGAAAAGATCCTGAAGGCAGAAGTGGATCCGCTGGTGGGCGCACAGCCATACCAGGGCCGCGAACTGGGCTTCAAACTGGGCCTGGAAGGCAAGCAGATCGGCCAGTTCACCAAGATCTTCATGGGTCTGGCAAAACTGTTCGAGGAGTGCGACCTGGCACTGGTGGAAATCAACCCGCTGGTGATCACCCCGGCCGGTGACCTGCATTGCCTGGACGCCAAGATCGGCGTTGATGGCAACGCCCTGTACCGCCAGAAGAAGATCCACGAGATGCACGATCCCTCCCAGGAAGATTCCCGGGAAGCGGAAGCGGCCAAGTGGGAACTGAACTACGTAGCGCTGGAAGGCAACATCGGCTGCATGGTGAACGGCGCGGGCCTGGCCATGGGCACCATGGACATCATCAAGCTGTCCGGTGGCCGTCCGGCCAACTTCCTGGACGTTGGCGGCGGTGCCACCAAGGAGCGCGTTTCCGAAGCGTTCAAGATCATTCTCTCGGACGACAACGTGCAGGCCGTGCTGGTTAACATCTTCGGCGGGATTGTGCGTTGCGACATGATCGCCGAGGGCATCATCGGTGCCGTCAAGGAAGTGGGCGTCAAGGTTCCTGTGGTTGTACGTCTGGAAGGCAACAATGCCGAACTGGGCATCAAGGTCCTGGCTGACAGTGGCCTGAACATCATCGCCGCCACCAGTCTGGCGGATGCCGCAGAGCAAGTCGTTAAAGCCGCAGGGGGTAAATAATGAGCATCCTGATCAACAAAGACACCAAGGTTATCTGCCAGGGCTTTACCGGCGCACAGGGTACTTTCCACTCTGAGCAGGCGATTGAGTACGGCACCAAAATGGTTGGCGGCGTCAGCCCCGGAAAGGGCGGCACCAAGCACCTGGGTCTGCCGGTGTTCAACACCGTGCGTGAAGCCGTTGAGCAGACGGGCGCAGAGGCGACCGTGATCTACGTGCCGGCGCCGTTCTGTAAAGACGCCATCATCGAAGCGGCAGACGCTGGTATCCAGCTGATTGTCTGCATCACCGAAGGCATCCCGACCATCGACATGCTGTACGCGAAAGAATACGTGGATCGCAAAGGCGTGCGTATGATCGGCCCGAACTGCCCGGGCGTGATCACACCGGGCGAGTGCAAGATCGGCATCATGCCAGGTCACATTCATAAGCCGGGTAAGGTGGGCATTGTGTCCCGCTCAGGCACACTGACCTACGAAGCGGTCAAGCAGACCACAGACTTCGGTTACGGCCAGTCTACCTGTGTCGGTATCGGTGGTGACCCGATTCCGGGCTCCAACTTCATCGATATCCTCAAGCTGCTGCAGGAAGATCCGCAGACCGAGGCCATCGTGATGATCGGTGAAATTGGTGGTACCGCGGAAGAAGAAGCCGCTGCCTTCATCAAGACCAACGTCACCAAGCCGGTGGTGTCCTACATTGCAGGTGTTACTGCACCTCCGGGCAAGCGCATGGGCCATGCTGGTGCGATCATTTCCGGTGGTAAGGGTACGGCAGACGAGAAGTTTGCGGCGCTGAACGACGCCGGTGTCAAGACCGTGCGCAGCCTGGCCGAAATCGGCAAGGCGCTGAAGGAAGTGACTGGCTGGTAAACCACCACCGCCGGTTCAGAAAGCCCCCGGGTCAGCCGTTAGGCGCCGGGGGCTTTTTCGTGCCGGTTTGACAGGCTAGTGCCGGTTTTTCAATGGCTTCTTAACGCCGGCGTCACATAAGACTATAATGCCCGGTCAGCCTGAACTAAGATGGGCGGCTCAATATTATCAGAAGGAGTTCATGCTTTGAGTTCTGTAGATTCCCAGCAACGGGTTTTGTCCGGAATGCGTCCTACCGGCAAGCTTCATCTTGGCCACTACCACGGTGTGCTGAAAAACTGGGTTAAACTCCAGCATGAATACGAGTGCTTCTTCTTTGTTGCCGACTGGCACGCCCTGACTACCAATTACGAAGACACCTCGGGCATCGAACAGAGCGTTTGGGATATGGTGATTGACTGGCTCGCAGCCGGTGTCAATCCGGGCTCGTCGACCATGTTTATCCAGTCACGGGTGCCAGAACACGCCGAATTGCACCTGCTGCTGTCGATGATTACGCCGCTGGGCTGGCTGGAGCGCATTCCCACCTACAAGGACCAGCAGGAAAAACTGCGGGAAAAGGACCTGGCCACCTACGGTTTCCTGGGTTACCCGCTGCTGCAGAGTGCCGATATTCTGATGTACCGGGCCGGCAAGGTGCCGGTGGGCGCGGATCAGGTGTCTCACGTGGAGATCACCCGCGAGGTGGCGCGCCGTTTCAATCATATCTACGGTCGCGAGCCGGGTTTTGAAGAGCAGGCGGAAGGCGCCATTGTAAAAATGGGCAAGAAGAACGCCAAGCTCTACCGCACCCTGAAGAAGCGTTATCAGGAAGAGGGGGATATGGAGGCGCTGGAGACGGCGCGGGCGTTGCTGAAAGAGCAGCAGAACATCTCCCTGGGTGACCGTGAACGCCTCTACGGCTATATCGAGGGCGGCGGCAAGGTGATTCTTCCGGAACCGCAGCCGTTGCTGACACCGGAATCCAAGATGCCGGGGCTGGACGGGCAGAAGATGTCCAAATCCTACAACAACTACATCGGGTTGCGGGAAGATCAGGATTCGGTGGCCCAGAAAGTGCGCACCATGCAGACCGATCCCCAGCGCGTGCGCCGGACTGACCCGGGCGATCCCGAGAAATGCCCGGTGTGGGGCATGCACAGGATCTACTCCGATGCCGGTACCCGTGAATGGGTTCAGAATGGCTGCCGCAGCGCCGGCATCGGCTGCCTCGACTGCAAGAAGCCGTTGATTGACGCCATCATTGAAGAGCAGCGGCCACTCCACGAGCGGGCCCGCGAGTACGAAGGCAACCCCGACCTGGTGCATTCCATCATCGAGGAGGGCTGTGAACAGGCCCGGGATTCGGCACGGGACACCCTTGAGGAAGTGCGCTCGGCAATGGGGCTGAATTACCGTTGAGGTAAGGCAAGGCCCGCAGAGGGCGCTGGAGACCGTATGACCGACGATACCGTGAACACACCCCAGGCCGACGCCGGCGAGGCAGCCGTGCCGGCGTCCGCCGAACAGGCGCCGTTGGCTCGTGTGTCCGGTAAGCCGGTGGTGGATTTGCCGCGGGATCTGTACATCCCGCCCGATGCGCTGGCGGTGTTCCTGGAAGCGTTCGAGGGCCCGTTGGACCTGTTGCTGTACCTGATCCGTCGCCAGAACATGAACATTCTTGATATCGACGTCAGCGAGATCACCCGGCAATACATGGCTTATATCGGCGCCGTGGAAGCCATGCGGTTCGAGCTGGCGGCGGAATACCTGGTGATGGCGGCGACACTGGCGGAGATCAAATCCCGCATGTTGCTGCCGCGCCAGGAGAGTGAGGACGAAGAAGAGCTGGACCCCCGCGCCGAGCTGATCCGCCGTCTTCAGCAGTATGAACGGTTCAAGCAAGCGGCCGAGGATCTGGATCAGCTGCCTCGTCTGGAGCGCGATAACTTCAGTGGCTCCGCAGCGTTGCCGAAGCTGACATCGAGCCAGCCACATCCGGACGTGGAACTGTCCGAGCTGCTGCTCGCACTGCAGGGCGTTCTCAAGCGCGCTGACCTGTGCACCAGCCACCACGTCGAGCGGG
>JAEPMM010000240.1 GCA_017643965.1 Marinobacter sp. | reverse complement strand
CCCAGGGCATCGACGGCCACCGCCAGCGTCACCGCGGAATCGATGCCACCGGACAGGCCCAGTACAACGGATCTGAATCCGTTCTTGTTGACGTAGTCGCGCACGCCCAGCACCAGCGCGCGGTAAACATTCGCCTCCAGCGATGGCTCTGCCGGCACCGGCTGGGAGATGGGCTGGCAGTGATGCTCACAAAGGAAGTCCACCGGGAACAGCCCCTCCTCGAACTGAGGCACTTCCACATCCAGATGCCCGGAATGGTCGAACACCATAGAGCCGCCATCAAAGACCAGCTCGTCCTGACCGCCCACCAGATTGACGTAAACGATGCTCACCCGGTTTTCACGGGACTTGCGCTCCAGTAACGCCTTGCGACGCGCCTGTTTGTCGATGTCGTAGGGCGAAGCGTTCAGGTTGAAAATCAGCTGGGCCCCGGCCGCCGCGGCATCCTCGACCGGACCATCACTCCAGAGATCCTCACACACCGTAATACCCACCGGTACGCCGCGGATGCTCATTACCAGGGTATCGCGGCCTTCCGCAAAGTACCGTTTCTCATCAAACACCTGGTAGTTCGGTGGAAAACGCTTGAAGTAGCGTCCGGTGATGACACCCTCGTCAATAACCACGGCGGCGTTGTACAGCAGCCCTCCCTGTCGGAGCGGCGCACCCACTACAATGGCAGGAGCCAGGCTTGCCTGCCGGAGGGTTTCCAGCGCCTCGTTCACGCGCAGATCCAGGCTCGGGCGCAGCAACAGGTCCTCTGGCGGGTAGCCGGTCAGGCATAGCTCTGGAAACACCACCACGTCGGCGCCGTGTTCCTCATGAGCTCTCTGGGCTGCTTCGATCACCGCGCGGGTGTTTCCCGGAATATCACCCACCAGAAAATCCAGCTGGGCCATCACAACACGCAAACGCCGGGGCGCCTCGCCGGTGGCAGACGGTGGCCGTGACTCAGACATAAAGGCAGCTCCTGTAACTTATTGCCGTGAAAAGGCTATTATAACCCGTCAAAGCCACGGAATTCTCGCGAGAAACCCATCCAATTATGACCACACAGGCCACCAACACCCGGGACAACTGGCCCAGCAGCCCCGCCATGACCCAGCGCGGCAAACTGTTCCGCATCTACAACCACTACCGCCTGGTCATCAGCCTGGTGCTGGTGGCACTGCTGTTCGTTGACCCGGTGAATTTCGATATCCAGTTCCGCATGCTGGATATCTATCAGGCCGCGGTGGTCAGCTACTTTGCGCTGAACGGCTTTATCGCGCTGATCATGCTGGCCGGCTTTCATCCCCATCAACGGCACATCACGCTGTCGGTTCTGCTCGATATCCTGATCATGCACGCCCTGCTGCTGACCAGCACCGGCATCACCAATGGTCTGGCCAACCTGGTGATCGTGTCCGTGGCGGCAGGCAACATCCTGACGCCAAGCCGTATGGGCACCTTCTATGCCGCGCTTGCGGCTATCTGCTCCCTCGGCATTTCCGGCTGGGCCGTGCTGGCGTTCGGCGAGTCGGCGGATGACATCGTTCGCGCCGGCTCCCTCGGTATCCTCTATTTCGCAGCGGCCTTCATCCTGCAGAACATCTCCAAACGCATGCTGCGCAGTGAGGAGCTGGCGTCGTCACGGGCACGCAGCATCGCCGAGCTGGAGCAGATCAACCGGCAGATCATTCAGCGCATGCGCACCGGCATTCTGGTGCTGGACCGGTACGGGCAAATCCGGCTGGCCAACGCTGCCGCCGAAGAGTTGCTGTTCGGTGCCGGTGCGGGCTATTCGGACAATGGCAACCGCGGGCGTATCCTGCCGCAGCCGCTCCGCCTGGGGCTGGAAGCCTGGCTGAAAGATCCGCTGCGCAAGGTCGAACCCTTCCAGGCGTCGTCAACCTCGCCCCTGCTGCAGGTGAACTTTACCCAGCTTGATCAGGACCGTGGCGACCACATCCTGGTGTTTGTGGAAGACATGAGCAAAGTCACCCAGCAGGCCCAGCAAATGAAGCTGGCCTCGCTCGGGCGGCTGACCGCCGGCATAGCCCATGAGATCCGCAACCCTCTCGGCGCCATCAGCCATGCCGCCCAGTTAATGGAGGAGTCCACCCACCTGGACACCAGCGACCGGCAGATGCTCGACATCATTCACCGACACTCGCGGCGGGTCAACGGCATCATCGAGAACGTGCTCGATCTGTCACGACGTCGCGCTGCCAACAGTGAGCTGATCAACGTGGGCGAGTGGCTGGAAGAATTCCGCCACGAGTATCTGCAAACCCAGAGTCACGATCACCAGCCCGATCCCGAGATTGAGCTCGAGCTGGACAACACCCTGGCCGCGGCACGGTTCGATAAAAGCCAGATCGAGCAGGTGCTGATCAATCTCTGCGATAATGGCCTGCGTTACAGTGAACAACACAGCGGAAGGCGCTATGTTCATCTACACGCCGGCGCCACCGCCGACGGGGAAAGAACCTATCTGGACGTTCGCGATATTGGCCCCGGCATCGCGGCGGACAATCGGGCTTCGGTTTTTGAGCCTTTTTTCACAACCGACAAACGCGGAACCGGCCTCGGCCTTTATCTGGCCAGGGAACTGTGCGAGGCTAATCAGGCCCATCTTTCCCTGGTGGAAGACGATAAACCCGGCTGCTGCTTTCGCATAACCTTTGCCCACCCCGGGCGAATGATTTAACTCCCGCAACCTGGCCGGCGACAGAATAATGAAAGGGAACTGATACCACACGATGACCACTCACACCGCGCTGATCGTAGACGATGAACCGGATATCCGGGACCTGCTGGAAATAACCCTCACGCGCATGGGCATTAAAACCCTGACCGCCCCCGACATCACCTGCGCCAAAAAACTGCTGGAAGAGCATAAACCCCAGCTCTGCCTGACCGACATGAATCTGCCGGACGGCAACGGCATTGACCTGGTGCACTGGATTCAGCAACACACCCCGTGCACGCCGGTAGCCGTGATCACCGCATATGGCAATATGGACACCGCCATCGAATCGCTGAAAGCGGGTGCGTTCGATTTCGTCTCCAAGCCGGTCGAGCTGCCGCGTTTGCGCGAGCTGGTGAGTAGCGCACTGAAACTGTCTGAGGCCCGGCCAGACGACCAACCGACCTCCGATGAGCCCGGCCTGCTACTGGGCAACTCCAGCGAAATCAAACGGCTGCGCAATCAGGTGCGTAAACTGGCGCGCAGCCAGGCGCCGGTGTTTATCAGCGGAGAATCCGGCAGCGGCAAGGAACTGGTGGCGCGGATGATTCACCTTCAGGGGCCGAGACGAGACGGTCCCTTTATTGCGGTCAACTGTGGCGCCATTCCCTCCGAGCTGATGGAAAGCGAATTCTTCGGCCACAAGAAAGGCAGCTTCACTGGCGCGGTGGACAACAAGGACGGGCTGTTCCGCTCCGCTGACGGTGGCACCCTGTTTCTGGACGAAGTGGCCGACCTGCCACTGGCGATGCAGGTGAAACTGCTGCGGGCCATTCAGGAGAAAGCCGTGCGCCCGGTGGGCGACACCAAGGAAGTGCCGGTGGATATCCGGGTACTCAGCGCGACCCACAAGAACCTGCCGCAACTGGTTCAGGACGGCACCTTCCGCCAGGACCTGTTCTATCGCATCAACGTGATCGAACTGGCGGTACCCTCCCTGCGCCAGCGCCCGGACGACATCGAACTGCTGGCCAATCACATTCTTGAACGCATCGCCCGGGAATACGAGTGTGATCCCGCCACCCTGACACCGGAGGCCATCGAACGCCTGCAGGCCCATGACTTCCCGGGCAACGTACGGGAGCTGGAGAACATCCTGGAGCGGGCCTTCACACTCTGCGACGACGAACGCATCGGCGCATCCGACCTGCACATCGGCAACGCACCCCTGCCAGCCGAGCCCGGAAGCGCCCCCACCCGGGAAATCACCCGCAACGCCGAGCCCGCCGAGGTTCCCGACGGCGAAATCGATCTGGAGAGGTACCTGGAAACCATTGAACGGCAGACCATCGAGAAAGCACTGGAGGCCACACGTTGGAACAAGACCGCGGCGGCAAAACGCCTGGGGATCAGCTTCCGGGCGCTGCGGTATCGGTTGAAGAAGTTGGGGATGGAGTGATTATTCGGTAATATTCGCGACGGCCAGCGAGGATTGCTGGCCCGAAATAATCCAGAACAAATCAGACCTGCGTTCCAGGACGGAACGCGAAACGGAGACTCAAGGATGAAATTTTCTTCGCGCGACCGAGGCATCACGTTGGTCGAATTGTTAGTTGTTGTCGTTATCGTTGCTATCGTTGCAATGCAGATAATCCCGTCTTTTACCCGTCTACTAAGCGCGTCGGATCGTCACTCGGAAATCAGTGACCTGATTACACTGATCAACCTTGCGCGTAATACTGCCGTCTATGAGCAGACTACAGTGACTCTCTGCCCAGTGGATGGGACCAGCCATTGCAGCCGCGACTGGAATCTCCCGCTAGTGGCTTTCCGGGACCCCGAGCGCACAAGAACTGTCGCCACTCCCTCACAAATCATTTGGCAACGTCAAACCAATAACATCGGTAAAATTCACGGAGCCACGGGTATACACACTTATTTTCGGTTCAACTCTTCAGGGCTCGCATATGGTGCGATCGGAAATATCACCTGGTGCCCAGATAACGGTGATTCCACCCTTGCCGCTCAGATCAGAATTAACATGGGTGGCCGCCCCACCCTGGCCAAAGACCGTGATGGAGACGGCATCGTAGAGGATTCCGAGGGAAACCCGGTTGTCTGCAGCTAAAGCTCTCTTTCACAGCGCTTACTTGGACCAGGTATTTTCACTGGCGCTTAACGAGCCCGAGTCGTCAGCATCCCACCCCCTTTGGCCAGTGGAGCTGAGCTGAATAAACCCGTCGCCTGCCTGCGCGGAACCAGCAATCGGCACAGCTCGCAGCACGAAGCTGTTTGCAGTCAGGTTATATATACGAAGGTTGTAGAAAGGTGTTCCATCCGCTGGCGACTGGTCGGCAAACACCCCAGCAGCGGGGGTCGTTAGCGTATTGGTTATTGCCGAGTTACCACCGTCGGCGCCAATGTAAGTGTTGTTCTGGGTGTAATAGCGCTCCATTGCATTTGCAAAAGATGCTAATGCGCCCTGAGCATCTCCACGCCGCGTGCTCTTTACCTGATCCAGGTAACTCGGATACGCGATTGCAGCGATAATGCCGATGATCGCCACTACAATCATCAGCTCTATCAAGGTAAAGCCGGACTGCCTGGTTGGCTGTCGATATTTCATTGTTTCTCCTCACTGCTCAAAGATTTCGCGCCAACCGGAGCGGCCCAGGGTTTCGCCACCACCGAGATTTACTTTGGACTGATCGACAGTACCGTCTGAAGCCTGACGATAAAGGTTATCCCCAAGGAGGTTCATATTGAGAATCATTGCATCTCCATACCGTACGCCTGCGACAATCTCATCGTCGCTGTTCACCAATCCATCGTTGTTTACATCAAACACCGAAATATACGGTGTGGTGCCATCGAAGCGCAGTGCCATCGTCCAGCTGGTACCGCCGCTTTGGCAAAGGCTCTGCATTGGCGTGACAGTATTG
>JAEPMM010000074.1 GCA_017643965.1 Marinobacter sp. | reverse complement strand
GAACAGAGCGGCATTATCGCCAACATTTCCGACATCTCCGAGTTGCGGGCGCAACAACGCCAGCACCGGGAGGCCATCGACTTCATCTCCCACGACGTGCGTTCGCCGCTGGTGTCCCAGCTTGCGCTTATCGAACAACTCAAACGCAACCCGGGTCACATTGAACCGGGCCAACTGGAGCAGCTCGGCCGCCTGGCACGCCGCAGCTACCATCTGGCGGAAGAGTTCGTGCAACTGGCGCGGGCCGAGCAGTTGACAGAAACCCGGTTCTACGAGTGCGAATTCCTCGCCATTGTCGAGAATGCCAGGGACAGCGTCAGCGAACAGGCCGCCGAGAAAGGAATCCATCTGGCGCTACAGGGCAGTGAAGATCTGTGGCTGAGGGGCAATGCGGAATTGCTGGAACGTGCGGTGATCAACCTGCTGACCAATGCGGTGCAATACAGCCCTGGCGGCTCCACCGTGAATATTCAGGTGTTCCGGGCCGGACATCAGGCCTGCCTGACCGTCAGCGACGAAGGCACTGGCATCGCGCCCGAGGAGCTTCCGCACCTGTTCGATCGCTACCGGCGGCAGAAAAGCAGTGAATTGTCGGGCAACCACGGCACCGGTCTGGGATTGTCGTTCGTGAATGTTGTGGTGGAAAAGCACCGCGGGGAAATTTCCGTGAGCTCAGAGCTCGGGGAAGGCTCGGCGTTTACTCTCAAACTGCCCGTAGCCAACCCCTTACCGAACGCCTGAGGAGCCGGGATCAGCCCCGGATCTGCTTGCTCACGATCCCTGCGGGTTCACTGATCAAGCCATCCACGTCTTCTGCCTGAATGGTGAAATACCAGGTACCGCTGTCCAGGTTGCTGACGGTGTACTCCATGGTGGCGGCGCTATCGATACGGATCGATTCTGACATCTCGGCAGGATCCTGACCGTAGCTGATGACATAACCTGCCAGCTCACCCATCTTCAAAGATTCGTTATTGACCCGTGACATCGGCGCGTTCCAGTTCAACGCCGCAGTGCGGTCACCGGGTTCACCCACAACCGAAGATACGACAGTACCGTCAGATGATGGCGATTCGGTCTTGGCGGAATCACCAGAACTGGCGCTCCCACCTGAAGAACCACCCCCACAGCCTGTGAGAATGACTCCGGTAAACAACGCGGCGATCCATGCCTTTGACATTTTGTTGACGCGTTTCATGATATATACCCACCATTATTTCGTCGTATTTGTGAAATTGTATAAAACGTGGGCAAGTATCGGCGTGATCGGCCTCATCTTCCTAATTACAAAATGGTCAATTTTTCGACACCTGTAAGTAATGAAAGGCATCAAGGCATTGAATGAAAAAGGGGTTTTTGTGTAACGCGGGGAAGAGCGAACAGTGGTGGTTTACAAAACTACAATGAGATGTAACCGGCGGGGAACTGTTCGCTCAGGAAATGGCGTTAACGCGCGGTGCGGTTACCCACAACTCCGTGAAGAATCCGCGACACAAACTGCCGGGGGAACAGAGAGGAAACCGGAACCAGTTTATTCCATCCCGGCAGCGCCACCCGCTGCCGTTTCTCAATGGCCCGAATTCCGCACTCGGCAACCTGAGATGCGTCCATCGCGACCAGGTCAGCGAGCGAGCTGATGGACCCATGGCTGTGCTGTTCGGACGACAATCCCATGGCATCGTAGATCTTGGTGCGGGTGATTCCGGGGCAGAGCATGCCCACATAGATCCCATGGGGCGCCAGTTCATCCGCCAGGGCGTGAGTGAAGGCAATCACATAGTGTTTGCTACCGGCGTAGGCGGCCAGTTTCGGCACGGGCACATAACCACCAATGGAGGCGACATTGAGGATATGCCCCTGCACTCCGGTCTCTATCATCCGCCGTGCAACCAGGGCCACCAGTTCCGTGACCACCTGAATGTTAAGAGTCAGGGCCTTGCGCACGCTTTTTGTGTCCAGTTCCGTGTGGTTGCCCAGCAAACCCGTGCCGGCGTTGTTCACCAGCACTTCCACGCTGAAGCCCTGATCATCCAGTTGCTGAATCAAGGCTTCCACGGCGTCGTCAGCCGTAAGGTCCATCTGGATCGGGATGAACTCGCCAGGACCACTGCCCAGTTCGGCCTGCAATGAGTCCAGTTCATCCGGATCCAGAGTCGCCGTTGCCACTCTTGCCCCCATCGCGTGCAGCATGATGACCATTTCACGCCCAATGCCACTGCCACCGCCGGTTACCAGCACCTGCCGTTGATTCCAGTCCATACCGTTCCTTACCTCTCTTGATTGCCTTCATTGCCTTGATTGGCTGCTTGCTGCCTGAACCGCGCGGGCGTCATCCCGTGACCGGCCTTGAACCATCGTATAAACGACTGGCTTTCGGTGTACTGCAGACGATGCGCAATGGTTTCGATACTCTCGTCGCTTTCCAGCAGAAGCTTCCTCGCCATCTCCTCACGCAACTCACCTAACAAGGCTCGATAGCTGCTGCCCGCATCGTTCAATCGACGCAGCAGATGGCGACTGCTCATACCCAGGGCACTTGCCAATGCAGACCGGGAGGGCTTGCCCCGCATCACCATCGTTTTCAGAATGGCGCGGGCGCTGCCGAGAAAATCAGCTTCGGGTTGGTTGCTTTCGAGGAACAGGGCATGGCTCTCGAGGACATCACGCATGGCGCTGTTGGCATGCAACAGCGGTGCGTCCAACGCCGCCAGCGGGAATACCAGCGCATCTGTTGGCTGATCAAAATGCACCGGGCAACGGAATACCCGCTCATATTCCCTGACCTGGTCAGCGAGTTCTGGCGCCTTGCGCCGGAGCAGCACGCAATCGAAATCCCAGTGGGTGATGTTTGGCAGGTTCCCCCTCACCGTAGCGAGGCTGCCCAGCATGTAGTCCACCGCCTGCGACCGGAACACCGGGTTGGTTGTGGCCAGATTCCAGGTCCAGGCAACTTGCCCGGGCCTGACATCAAACGAGGTGCTGCCAACATTGCTCACCAGGTGCTCATAGCGCATGCACATTTCAATGACTTCGCGAAGCGATCCACAGGCCCGCACGATGTAGCCGGCCACGCCGAAACTTTCAGGCTGAGTCAACTCCGACAGATGCAGCCCGAGGAGATCATCACCGGTACGCCTGACACCCGCATGGAGTACTCGCTCAAGGTAACGCATGGGTACCATCCGGTTCGGATCGGTCAGGGCCTCAGAGCTTAGCCCGGCGTCACTTAACAGGGTGTTGTAAGATAATCCGAACTGCTCGGCCAGGATCAGCAGATTCTGCACGAGACCTGCCAGCACCAGCCCCCCGTCGTCGTTGACGCCACCATTCTCGATGTCTGATTGCATACCGTGACCGCGCTTCCCAATCATTGAAATCCGGACTGGAGCCAGATCCGTCAGGTCAATGTTGTGTACATGCCGTGCACAATACTGGACATGCAGACAAACTGACCATCACATCTTGGGACCACTCATAAACATTTTAGGACATACTGGGGAGGGCAACAGGCTGGACGGGGGGCACCCCACAAGCGGCCCCAGTGCTCTTGCAGCAGGTTTTGAGGCTATCGTCAGTGCAGTATTTCGAGGGTTTCTGCCACCCAAACGAAAAAAGGCGGATCAGTCGATAACTGATCCGCCTTTCTCTTATATGGTAGCGGGGGCAGGATTCGAACCTACGACGGTTATGAGACTGATGAATTAAACCCACTTTTATTGTGCCAAAATCATAATAATTGCCATAAATTGATGCGTGAACTAGATTTTCAGAGGTGGATGACTCTGGAGTCTGAGGGTATTGATGGCAGAAGACGACAAACAAAATTGGCACAGGGTTGGGGAATCTGTCGACGACGATTTGACCTTAAGGCTCCGAGGACCGCATTTTGAGGCGATCAAAACGTGGGCGGATGACCACAGTGTCTCCGAAATCTTTGAGGCCGTTGCACTTACATTTGGCTTCAACGAAAACTTTACCATTATCGGAAATCTCTCTCGCGAGCTGTCCAGCTCAGATTCAGTACGCATATTAACCCAGTGGACCGAAAATCCATATATCTACCAACTGAACCGACTGATAACTGCCTACGGTAAAAGCACCGTAATATCTTCCGCCTTCGCTGGCATTCCTCAGGGCGTATCAAGGGGTAATACCAAGAACACCCTCCGTGCTGCGGGGGCCGATATCAAGCACCAACATTTCCTGCTCGAAATGATCGTGCACCCGCTGGCCATATCCGGCTCTGGCGCGCTGGATCACCTCCGCAGAACTCTCAGAATCTGGCTCATCGTGCAGGCCATTGCTCGGATGGTCGAACATTCTTGTTTCTATGACAGCCAAATACAGCAGGTAGCCAGCGCGCTCAGCTTATCCGGCGAGAACAGCAAATGGGGGGTGATAGACTCAATTCTTGAGATGTCTCTGCGGGAATGCCCTTCAGATCGCTATTCATATGAACAGTTCACCCTTGCGATACGGCACGCTGCGACACAGTCGTTAGCGCGATATTCAGACGGCGGCAACCGTAAACAACTTTTATTAGTCAAAGCCATCCAACGGGTAGCCGAAGGTCAGCGAAATCCAACCACTGTTCACAACGCTGCCAACCTCTTCAAGCCATCCTTCGCCGGACTCATCACAAGTTCTGACCATCACCTAATTCTGGACGAGCGCTCTAGTTCACCTCAGATTCTGGCTTATTCAGATAGCGAGAGTGACTCAGCCGATGAAGATGAGCTCGAACAGCTGATCCTGTTCGACGTAGACCCAGGAGAGACGCCAGAACAGCAGCAACTCACAGGCCGCAGTATTCTGATGCAAACATCAGAGCTTTCACACTATCTGCCATGGTCATGGGATAAACCACTCCCTCCTGAGGTCGACCCTCTCGAGCATTGGCTTGCAAAGACACTGATTAGCGACGAACCTGGGGAAAGACTGGGCGGAGCCCTGGTATGGCTGGCACTGAACTTTGGACGATCACTAGAATTCGTATTGGAGTTCGAGATCACCGACGAAGTGCAGGCTGAGTGGAGCCTCTCCAGCGATCTTGTCACAGCGAAGCGCAAGCCACCCCGACGACACAGTTCCTGGTATCCCCCAAAGGCAGATAAGTCTCTCATCGAGCCATTTGAAGAACCTCTTCGCATCACTCTCCCTGTGCAGATTCATGAAATTCTCAAACAAGCTACTCAGCAATATCGAGAGACGTCATCACTGAGACGATTATGGGCATTAGCGTGTCCTCTTCTTTTGAAAACATGGTTCGGACAACACGCGCGCAAGCACTTTCCGAGACTCTCCAGCGCAAAACTCGCCCACGCTCAATCTCAGCGGGTGTTTGAGGTAAACGGCGATCACTCGCTCGCACGTTTGATTTCCGCTCACCCCCGCTCCGCCCTTCCAGCAGCTTGCGGCTACGCCAACTGGGATATCAGACAAGTTCAAAGTGGCTTTGCGTTACCGGTAAACAACACATCTGAAGGCGCGGAAAGGATTAACCTGCTAGGGAGTCTCTTGGCGCCATTGGAGTCGATACTGGTCGAAGAAATCCAAAAAGGGACGAAACGCCTTTTTCAAAGCACCAACAGCGATCCAATCACTTTCCACAATAATCTGGTGCAATACACGGTAACCGCCCTTTATGCTGCCACCGGGTGCCGCCATCTTTCCGAACCCTTCGAGTGTTTGAGCTACTTTTGTGACAGGCCTCCTTCGGTCTTTATTAACGATAAAACAGACGATGGTCTTCACTGTGGTCGAATGATTCCTCTGGCCGATAGAGCCTGGAAGATTGTCAACGCGTATTGTGATCACCTTCGAAAACTCCGAGATATGCTGGCAATTCAGGACACCGGACTAGCTGATCGTATTGAACAGGTACTGCAAGGAACATCCAACTTCTTACCACTGTTTTTCTTTCTGGATCGGTCAGGCTCTTGGCATTCTCTTAACGATACGAGCGTACCGGGAGCCGATCTGTTCGAATGGACATTGCCACGGAATCTATTTCGCCACAGATTTTCCCAGCAGTTAGCAAGACGTGATGTAAACCCCGAGGTTATTGATGGATGGATGGATGGGACACGGAGAACGAGGGGTAACCACCTACAGTGACCATTCACCAAGATGCTGGAAAGATGATGCCAAACGATATCGCCACGTGGTCAATGACTGCTTTGAAGGACTTGGATTTGAGGTCCCACCGAGCGTGTTGTCCGAGGCCGAGATCCGGCTTCAGCCGGATGCAGCCAACTACAGTGAGCCGATGCTCTTCGGTCAGGCGAAACGTCACCGGGAGCGACTGCGATCTCGTGATCAAGCTCGCTCGTTAGCCCGGAAGGATCTGGATCTAGTTCTAAAAGCTAATCCGCTCAATAAGGATGAGCAGCTAACACAAGCTTATGTTGACGACCTGGTGAGAAGGATGCTGTTGCGCGAGAACGGACTGCCACAACCACGCGCAGCCATCCGGATGGAGGTATTGATTCAGTGGCTTGAGGCTGAAGGACCCCATGCAAGGCAGTTTATCCGCCGCCGACCGGCACAGATCGGGGTTGAGCGCTCGCTGTGCAGGAGCTCCAGCCCCCGGGCGCTGCAGGTGATGCCTGAGCTAAAGCGTTGGGCAAGCGAAACCAAACAAGCTATCCGACAGACCCGACTGTCGAAATCCAACGGGTTGGCGCTCGCCGCAGCCCTCATTGCAATCGAAAAGCGAATTTCTTACTCACAGCTGCTCGAGGATCTGATTCAGGGCCTCAATTATCGAGTGATCCAACACAAGCACCACGTGTACCTGGAATACAGTGAGGCGTTGGAACCTGACAACTTCGATCAACCCATTCAGCGTCACGAGATTGATCACACCACGGGTCGTCTGTTGGCGAGAGGACTGGGGATCAAGGACACAAAGGGCCTTACGCAAATACCCTGCCCGAAGCCCTTGCAGTCGCTTCTTCAACTACTACAGATCGCCTGGCCTGAACATGGAAACGAAGCTTCAGACACGACTTTGGCCAGCGTTTTTACGTCCCTACATCAAGTCGTCGAGCAAGCTAATATTCTCGAACTGCCCGGAATTATCGCTGGCGCCCTGAGTGAAAGGAGTCCTCCTACCAGCGTCTGTTTATACGATTACCTACGGCTCACCGAGGGACTTCGCTACAAAAAATCAGGAAATACCTCGGAAGACCCACTTCCGGAGCTGGAAACTCTACCGAGCATTCCGGCCATGGCCTCTGCCCATTACCCTGAGGCATTCTATGATTCGTCAAAGGCGTTTTTTCGAGCGCTGCATGACATTCTGAATCAGTACACTAAAAGCACATCAATGGAGCTTGCCAAAGAAATTGACCGCTACTGCAGAGCCAGCGCTCATGGAGTCAGCAGTGCCGTTTTGATGGTCGGTTACTGGGTCTCTTACCGAATCCGCAGGGGCAAAGGAGGACGCAATCGTGCTCACAAACCCTATGCAGCCAATTCTTTAAAACGTTACCTGAGCGCGTTATCTAGTGCTTTCAGTGGATTAGCCTCAAGCGCGGATTTGATGATCATGACCGAAGAAGAGGTCACCGAACTCTGCGCCAAGATGCTGTCTCGGCATACGGAGAAACAGAGGGATCTTCAGTATTTTTCGGCCCGCCTCATCGACTTTTTTCATTGGGCCGGCGAGCGCGGCGTCTCCGCTCCGGATTGGGATGAACTCGATATTGGTCGCTCGCAACGGTCGGTTCGTCCCCGACTGTTTTCAGAAGCAGAGTATTTCCAGACGCTCCGGATGCTGCTGCATCCTGACTCAGAAGACAAAGACCTTGGCAAGCAGGCTGCTTTCGTTCTGTTTTTGGCATTTCGATTCGGCCTTCGGGCACAAGAGGCCCTAGGGTTGCTGCGATCCGATTGGTGCCAATCAGGCGAACTGACCTGGGTATTGGTCCAAAGCAACAGTATTCGATCCTTGAAAAACACAACGAACAGCCGACGCGCCATACCGTTGATGTTCCAGCTTTCAGAGATCGAGCGGACACTGCTTGAAACGTTACTTACTCGCTATACGACCCGCTTCGGGGATGTCACTAACAAACCCGTTCTCGGGGATCATGACGGAGCCCTAACGTCCTATGCACGGTCGATCCCTTCGGAGATTGCCAAAGCGTTGAAGTTTGCTACCGGCAATCCAAGAATGAGTCTCCATCAGGCACGGCACGTCTTCTGTAATATATTGACTACCGCGCTGTTTAGGATTGAATCGCCGCTGGCTAACGATTTGTGTCAGCCCTTTGATGTTGAAGCCATCCAGCACATCTTGCTGGGACAAAGCGAGCTTCCAGCGCGACGATGCACGATGGCGATCGGCCGGGCGCTGGGACACCAACCTCCGCATACGCAGTTGCGCTCATACAATCACCTTCTCACAGAGTGGGCGGACGCACTCACCCCGGTCAAATCTCATTACGCCAGCAACATTCCAAACGCAATTCAAATTGACAAGTGGTCCGTTGAAACTCCGCCGGGTCAGGACGTTTTGCAGACGATCTTCTCCAAAAAAGTCGAACTGACGCCTTCAATTGTGATCGAGGCCTTGCGGCTGCTAGCCCTCGGCTACAATACGCACCACATAGAATACTTGTTGCGACTAGAGCCCGGGGAGTTGGCAGACGTTGAAACCCTGGTTGATCGAATCAACGCGGGTGTTCGCTTCAAGGTATTTGATCCTGAAAAAGGTAAGAAGGTATACGTCTACGGGAAGTCACTACCGAAATTCCTTCTCAAATCACGCCCCGCCGGCGTCTGGCCAAGGCTATTGAAGCTCTCTGAGGCGCTGCCTCCGAGGGCTCAGCTTACTGAATCTCCTGCCCTACCCTCATTAGATCAGGCGTCCAATCTTGTGGGCAGAAACGGCCATTTGCTCATGAACCTGCCTGAGGAGTCTCACCTCCTTCGCCTCATGGTCGACTGTTTTGAGTTGCCGAAAACCAGTTATATGGCCGCAATCAAAAGCAAGCCTGACAATATGCAACGGGCTCAGAATTTGCTGCGCGCAGGTCAGTTCGAACCAGTGAAGGGCACGTTAATTCAGTTAGATACTTTCAATGAGGATTACAGCACAGCCTTTGGGCGGGGAAGATCCTACGCCGGCCTAGTTCTGGCAAAGCCGGCGTTAGGCCCCCTCCATGACGGTTTTGAATTGGTGTTGGCTTATATTTCTGTTGCTGCAGCTTACTGCCCGCGGACCGGTCCTCTGTCGCAGACACCTTAACTCCAGCAGGCTCACTCAAGTTCAAAATCATCCTTGTCATTCGCTGCTACCTCCAGCAATTCCAGCAGCGTAAACACAGGTTTCTTTTTTCTCGCCTCTGGCTGACTGAGAGCCTTAAACTCGACGAGGTTCCGATTCGCATAAGCAAGCGCTAATATGCGGAACAGGCTCAGGTTATGGCATCCGACCTCAAGTCGACCTGTCTGCTGTTCCTTGATTTCGTTTGACTCTGGCTCTTCATCGTTTGCAGCTTCCGTAACCAACAGTATTGCCGTGCCTTTTTGTTCATCAACCCCCAGCGGCCGACAGATACCCGCCACAGTTCCGTGTGCGCGCTGCTTCAAAGACAGTGCTGGCATAACCCCCTGTACGGTAATCCCATCAAGGTCGGTGACACCAAATCTCACCTTAAAGCCTTGCGTAATCGACCTATTCGCAAACTTCGCGGCGATAACATTTCCCTGCTCCACTAAGAACAACCGCTCCTTTTCACTGAAGAGATGGCTCATATCCTGCTCCCCCAGAGAGCGCTGTAAAATCATAGAGCCGAGGATGACCCGACCCGCGGCACGAAACAACGACACCTCGTCTGGGGTCACTCCAGGTCCATCAAGCCTAACAACATTAATAGCAGGAAATTCAGTTAAGCCCTGAGACTCAACCCTAAATCGAGACTTAATTGCGAAAACAGACTTTCTTCGAAAACTGATGAACTCAACAAGTGCTCTTATCATTGCATCCTTCAGCTGCTGTTGTGCCGGTAACACCAGCATTCTCTCCTCCTCAAACTCTAATGCTCCATCGGTGTTAATTACATTTGGCGCGCTCAGGGGATGCAGCACGAGAATCGAGGTGTCTGAGGTCTCGATAGAATTGTGACTGGTCATAACATCGTGTCCTGTATGGTCGTCTCATCTCACACGTGCATCGGCCGAGTCTGCTCAATCTCGCACCAGCTGATGCTCAATGTTCAATCACGGTTTTAACATAGATCAGAGGAGATTTGGGTAAGCGACGTTGAGGTTCAGTCAATGTGGGTCCTATGGTTGACATTTATGCTCTAAACCAATGAGATCGCCTCAACCAATTTAAAAGTGTTGAGAACTGATGAGTGCTTGTCGTAAACCATACTGGGGTGGGTTAGCACCTCTTAAGTATTGCCCTAACCATCCAACGCAGCAGTAAGACCCCTGATCGATATTAATGAGGTCAGCACTGGCCAACTAATCCGGGACAAAATTTTTAAGGTTTTCCTCAGCCGAAACAGACGATATGCCGTCGCTGAATGTATGAGGTCGTTGCCCATTGTTGTAGTCATCAGGCAGCCTCCAATACCCTTTTTTTGCATCAGGAATTTGTAACGACCTTGGTCCCCTCGCTTGGGGACCCCTTCGCTATAGATCCTCACCCGGCACCAGAGACAACTTGTAACCCAGTGGCTTCACCGCCTTCTTGACAGATTCGAGCAGGACCCGCGGGTCGTCACGCTCGATGTTCATAAGGGTCGTTTTCGACAGACCACACAGTCGAGCGTAGTCTTCGAGGATGATACCGACAAAGCGCTGGCGAATCTCACGCACCGCGGCCCCCACAGTAACCTTGCCGTGCCGCATACGCGTTTCCAGATCGGCCCGGGCCGACTCGCGCTCATGATCTTCAAACTTTGGGGGCATTCTAGGCATCGTCGCCCCTCGCATCGCGCTTCAGGGTTTCCAAAAACCTTTCCGGGCGCTCAAAAACAATGTTCTTATGCTTCAGGATCCGCTGGGGTGCACCTAGGTCTTCCACCTCCTTCCTCAAGCTCGCGAGCTTTTCCAGCTCATCAATGAATCGGACCCGGGTGATTTCCGGGTCCTCGGCAACGTCCCGGATGATCTTGTCGTAGTTTG
>JAEPMM010000186.1 GCA_017643965.1 Marinobacter sp. | reverse complement strand
GTGCAGTTTTTCGAGCGTTCCCGCGACGGGTTGCAGCTCACGCCGGTGGGCGAAACCGCGTTCAGGGAGGCCCAGCGGCTGACCGTCGAGATGGACAATCTTGAGCGCAAGCTGGTCGGCCAGGACTCTGCCCCGGTGGGCAAAGTTCGGCTGGCGGCGGAGGATGCCATGATGGCGCCGCTGCTCAGCCCGATACTGTCGGATCTGGTGCGGGAGTTTCCGGACATTGAGCTGGAAGTGCTGACTGATAACGACGTGGCCAACCTCAGCCATCGGGAGGCGGACCTGACCCTGCGCCCGGAGAACAAGCCCCAGGCAACTCTGGAGGGTGAGCGCGTCGCCGCCGTCGAGTCGGCGGTGTATGGCTCGGCACAGTACTGCCGGCGACATCGCAACATGGACGTCGAGAATCACCCGGAGGGCTGTGTCTGGATCATTCCGGATGAAACCTTCAGCCACCTAGCGACCGGGCGCTGGTATCGCAAGCACCTGAAAAATGTGTCATCGGTGATTCGCTGCAACAGCTTGCAGTCGATGCACGCGCTGGCCATCGCAGGCGCCGGCCTGGCGGTGCTGCCCTGTTACCTGGGGGAGAGCGCGAGAGAACTGCGGCGGCTGTCGGAGCCGCTGGAAGGCGAGAGTGTTGACTTGTGGCTGCACGTCAACCACGACACCCAGCAAATGGCGCGGGTGCGGATCGTTATGGAGTATCTGGTGGAGCGGTTGCAGTCACTGCAGCCGCTGATCGAGCCCGGGCACCCGGCCTAGCCACAGAACGGCCAGAACTGATACCAGCGCCAGCACTGGAACTCCTGCTCGCAGCTTTTCAGCTGGTTGTCATAACGATAGGCGCGGGTCTGCACCCGTGAGGCGAGCTCTACGATGCGCGGTTTGGCCTCGTAGCTGCGTCGGGCATAGCCAGTGCGGCCCTCGTGGTAGGCCAGGTAAAGGTTGCGTGGGCTGTGAAAGGGAATGCCGAGCTGGCGGTTGGTCAGGTAATTGTACCAGCCGACAAAATCCAGGGCGTGCTCCATATGGGTCCGCACCACAAAGGGGCCGTCACCGTTGGCGTCCAGGTACTCGCCCCAGGCGGGGTCCAGCGCCTGGGCGTAGCCATACGCCGAGGTCGGCCGGGTCCAGGGTATGAACCCCCAAAGCGTGCGTCGCGGTGGGCGCGCGTGGCTGCGAAAGGACGATTCGTAGTACACGAAGGCCATCTGTGTGGCGATGGGCGTGCCCCATTTCTCCTCGGACTGTCTGGCGTAGTCATACCACACCGGCTGCTCGCGGAAGATCTCGCACACGTTCTCCTGCTGCAGGGGCGGATCAGGCTCAAGCAGGCTGAACCTCAGGGTGGCCCAGCTGGCGATCACCAGACCGAGCACCGGCGGTCCGTACCACTTCAGCCGAGACTTCCAAACATTAAGACGTTTGCTGAGCTTACTCATGGGCTGGAAAACCAGAACCCTCCGTTACCCTACCAATTTGTCATCAAACCACACCCGGTATCGCTTGCAGGGGGTGCTTTTGCCGTGGCATAAACCGCCCATCAATCTCCTCGGATGATAGGCCATGAAAGCATTTTCCCAAATTAAACCGGTTTTAGTTTCCGTCGCCCTGCTATGGGGGACGGCCCAGGCCGCCCCCTCCGCCGATGCGGTACTGGCGGCATCACCCATTGATGACATCGTTGCCCAGTACCCGGCGATGATGAGCCAGGGTATCCGCGACGGGCTCAAACAAAGTGGCCGGGTGCCGCCGTTCGCGGCCGACACCATCGGCCACATGGTCAGCAGCAGCTTCAACGCGCGGAAGATTCAGGCGCAGATCACCGCTGACCTGGAATCCACCCTCAGTGACGCGCAACTGCAGTCGGTGATGGACTGGTACGACACGCCGCTGGCCCAGAAAATTGCCGATGCGGAAATCGCCGCGTCGCGGCCGGAGGCCTGGGCGGAAATCCAGACCCGCGCTGCGGAACTCAACAAGCGCTTCCGCGGCAGTGAGCGTGTCGATATGTTTGACCGTTTTGACAGGGCCTCGCGCGCTACCGAGAGCGCGGTCGACACCTCCATTGCCGTGCAGCTGGGCCTGGCGACTGCGTTGTCCGCCCTGCAAGGCAGCGATGCTGCGTCCTTTGAGCAGATCCAGTCGCAGATCGAAAGCCAGCGCGGCATGCTCGAGGGCATGGTCAACCAGCAGGTGTTCGACAGTTACCTGTTTACCTATCGCGACATCAGTGCGCAGGAACTGGGGCTGTACATTGAATTTCTGGAGAGTGATGCAGGCTCCCGTTTTTCCCGCGTGGTCACCAACAGCATTCAGCGCGCCATTACCGACCCGATCGAGTCCATTGGCAACCAGATGGTGCGCTTTCTCAATCCCGGGAGCTGATTCCCGGGCCGGGAGTTGATCAACGGAAGTTTTGGGTCCACCCTTCTGGAAGGAAGCGCTTGCGGGAGGGTGCCCCATGGACTTCAATGCCTACCAGACTGCACTGTCCAGTGCCGCGCGGGGTGCGGAGTGTCCGTTCCCACCCGGAGAATTCGAGTCCCGGCTGGCCAGGGTGCGGGCGGGGATGGCCCGAGACGACATCAGCGCGCTTCTGCTCACTGACCCTTCCGATATCTTTTACCTGACCGGCTACAGCACTTTCGAGGTGTCCGTGCACGTTGCGCTGGTGGTGACGCCTGCCAGCCTGCTGTTGCAGGTGCCCTCCATCGAGATGGGGCCGGCCATGGTCACCACCCGGGTGGAACGGGTGGTGGGGTATCGCTGGGAAGGCATCGGCGAGGTGCTGGAGCCGCTGGTCGAGGCGTTGTCCGGGTTCGAGGAACGGGTCGGCGTCGATTTCTGGCACGGCTCCCTGCGCCACGGCGTGATTGAGGGTGTCCGCACCCGCCTGCCGGATATCCGGTTTGTCGACAGCGCCTTGCTCCTCAAGCGCGTGCGTATCGTGAAATCCGCGGCGGAACTGGCCTGTCTGCGCCGTAGCGCACACATTACCGGGTTGGGCCTGAAGGCTGCGGTGGCGGCAGTCAGGCACGGCGTCACCGACAACGAGATCGCTGCGGTTGGCGCCGAGGCGTTGCTGGCCGCCGGCAGTGAGTTCATGAGCATGCAGCCCATTGTTACAGTCGGGCAACGCAGCAGCATTATCCACACCAACCATAAACGTTTTGCCATTGAGCCGGGCGACCCGGTGTTTCTGGAATTTGGCGCAGCCTGGAAGCGCTACACCGCCCCGATGATGCAGACGGTGGTCGCCGGGGTGCCGACCCGAGCGATGCAGCGGGTGTTTGACGGCTGCCGGCGGGTGGTGGAGACGTTGCTCGAAGCCGTAGAGCCGGACGTCAGTTTCGATGCCGCTGCCCGCGCCGCAGAGAGGGCGCTGGCACCGCTGGCGGGTGAGGTGTTTTTCTCCGGAGTGTTCGGTTACACCGTGGGTGCGCAGTTTCCGCCGTCCTGGGTGGAAGGGTCCGGGTTCATTGCCCGGGGCCAATCCTCACGCTTCCAGTCGGGCATGGTGTTTCACCTGCCGCTGTGTCTGCGCATACCGGGCCAGTGGGGGATTGGTTGCAGCGAGACACTGCTGGTCACGGACACCGGCGCCGAAGTCCTGACCACGAATCCCTGGTCGCTGGCTCAGTCCAGCCTCAGCTCTGTCAGGTAGACGGTGCGCGGCTGGGGGAGCCGGATCACAAAAAGCCCCAGTCTGCGGATGTCGGACATGTCCATGGTGCGGGTTCCTGGTGCGTTCTTGACGTCTTCCAGGTTCAGGGTGAAACGGTTGATCCCCGGCTTCAGTTCCAGCTGGGTGTTGAAGCGATCGCCGTAGGTGTTAACGTCACGCTCGTGGGCGACGTCGTTGATTCGCAGGTTCATGGTGAAGCTGTCGCTGTGGGGATTGAACAGCGACAGCCTGAGCTGGTCGTAGCCGCGCCAGTCCGGCGCCAGGTTGTCCAGAGATGCGCCGGAGTAGAGCTTGGTGTTCAGCGAGATTTCCAGGCTTTTCCAGTCAGGTCGTTCGCTGGTCCCGGCATGCAGGGATGAGGGCGTCACCGGTCCGCGCCAGAAGCGTGTGGGCTGTTCGTGGGAAAAGTTGTACAGCAGCGGCAGCTGGCTGTTGATCTCGAACTGCCGCGAAGCCACCACGCCGGCGGCGCCCAGTTCAAAGGCAACCAGTGCCAGCGACGCCAGCGCCAGTGCGCGTGTGGAACCCGGGGTGCGGGTTGTGGAGGTGAGCAGGGGATGCCAGGCAAGCACCAGCCAGGTGCCTATCTGATTGCGCAGCACGTCGCGCCAGTCTTCCTGCCGCGCCAGCCCGGACTGCAGCAATTCGATGGTGATACCAATCGCCAGCACCACCAGCGTGGCAGTCAGCCACAGGCGCCAGCCCTGCAGCCAGCGCCATGGCTGGACCGCGTAGGTGGCCAGCCCGAAAAAGATGAGATGGCCAAGATCCCACAAAGCCCTGTCCAGGGGCGTCGACGACCAGTCCGGCCCACCGACAAAAAACAGTGGAACGATCAGAACAACCCCCACCGCAGCCAGTATTTGCAGAAGCGGGCCGCCGCGGAGGTGTTGCAGGATGGATCCGGTTCTCATCAGCTCCGGCTGGTCACTTCCAGCAGGTGGTAGCCGAACTGGGTCTTGACCGGGCCGATCACGGTGTTCAGTTCGCCGTTGAACACCGCCTTGTCAAACTCGGGCACCATCTGGCCCGGACCGAACGAGCCCAGATCACCGCCGTTGCGTCCGGAAGGGCAGGAGGAGTGCTGCTTCGCCACGTCGGCGAAATCCTGGCCGCCTTCGATGGCTTTTTTAAGCTCTTCGCATTTTGCTTCGCTATCGACCAGGATGTGGCGTGCGGTTGCCTGTGTCATGGATAGTGTCCTGTAGGTTTCGGTGAATGAATACTTCAGGATAGGAATGCTGCCCGCCCTGCGGGCCGGAGGCAAGTGCTTTTTATCCGTGTTTCTGCGGCCTCACGGTTCCGGCCGCAAACCTGTACAATGCCGGCTTTTCTTTGCCGGCGCATCCGGCCCTCACACAGACAGGTCAGTTTCTTGATTTCCACCGCCAATATCACCATGCAATTCGGGGCCCGGCCCCTGTTCGAAAACGTATCCGTCAAATTCGGCAATGGCAACCGCTATGGCCTGATCGGCGCCAACGGGTGCGGCAAGTCCACGTTCATGAAAATTCTCGGTGGCGACCTGGAGCCGTCCTCCGGGCAGGTCATGCTGGAGCCCAACATCCGACTGGGTAAACTGCGTCAGGATCAGTTTGCCTATGAAGAGTGCTCGGTCATCGACACGGTGATCATGGGCCATGAGGAGCTCTGGCAGGTCAAGAAAGAGCGCGACCGTATCTACTCCCTGGCGGAAATGAGCGAGGAAGACGGCATGGCCGTGGCGGATCTGGAAGTGCAGTTCGCCGAAATGGATGGCTACACCGCCGAATCCCGCGCCGGCGAACTGCTGCTCGGCCTGGACATTCCCCTGGAACAGCATGACGGGCCCATGAGCGCCCTGGCACCGGGCTGGAAGCTGCGGGTTCTGCTGGCCCAGGCGCTGTTCTCCGACCCGGACGTGCTGCTGCTGGACGAGCCCACCAACCACCTGGACATCAACACCATCCGCTGGCTGGAGAACATCCTGGTGGCCCGCAACAGCACCATGGTGATCATCTCCCACGACCGCCACTTCCTGAACAGCGTGTGCACCCACATGGCGGATCTCGACTATGGCGAACTGCGCCTGTTCCCGGGCAACTACGACGAATACATGACCGCCGCCACCCAGGCCCGCGAGCGCATGTTGTCGGACAACGCCAAGAAAAAGGCGCAGATTGCCGAACTGCAGCAGTTCGTCAGCCGTTTCTCCGCCAACGCCTCCAAGGCCAAGCAGGCCACTTCCCGCGCCCGTCAGATCGACAAGATCCAGCTGGAGGAGGTGAAGCCCTCAAGCCGGGTGAGCCCGTTTATCCGTTTCGAGCAGGGCAAGAAGCTGCATCGCCAGGCGGTCACCCTCGACAAGATGAGCAAGGGGTTTGATGACAAGCCGCTGTTCAGGAACCTGAGCCTGCAGGTGGAAGCCGGCGAGCGGGTGGCGATCATCGGCCCCAACGGCATTGGTAAAACCACGCTGCTGCAGTGCATGGCCGGTGCCTACACCCCGGACAGTGGCGAGGTAAAGTGGACCGACAGCGCCGAGGTGGGCTACTTCGCCCAGGACCACACTGCGGACTTCGCCAGCGACGACACCCTGTCGGACTGGATGGCCCAGTGGACCACCGGTGGTGAGCAATTGGTACGCGGTACGCTGGGGCGGATGCTGTTCTCCGGCGACGATATCGGCAAATCCGTGCGGGTGATTTCCGGTGGTGAGCAGGGGCGCATGCTGTTCGGCAAGCTGATTCTGCAGAAGCCCAACGTGATGCTGATGGATGAGCCGACGAACCACCTGGATATGGAGTCCATCGAGGCGCTGAACCTGGCGCTGGAGAACTACCCGGGCACGCTGATTTTTGTCAGCCATGATCGGGAGTTTGTTTCTTCGTTGGCTACTCGGATTATTGAGCTCAAGGCTGACGGGATTACTGACTTTAGCGGGTCATACGATGATTATCTGCGGAGTCAGGGGTACCTGTAGGGTCTTGTAGGTTCGGGCTTCGGTGGCGGTGGACGGGCGGGGC
>JAEPMM010000010.1 GCA_017643965.1 Marinobacter sp. | reverse complement strand
AGGGTTCCAGGCGCGGAGCGAATCGGTATGTTCACGCTTGTTGAGCATTCCCTTCGGTTTCATAAGTGGAGCAGGAAAGACAAATCCGCAAAATGCGACGCACTGTTCACCGGCAATCCGGAGGACGTCGTCATCGGCGCACTGTTTGAGATACCGCGCAACGAGAAAGGCCCGCTGGACAGGGCTGAGGGGTTGGGCTTCGGTTACGATGAAAAGCGGGTCACGGTGACGGATGCTCTCGGCAATTCCCTTGACGCTTTTACCTACTGTGCAACGTCAACGGATCCGTCTTTGCTGCCTCACTCCTGGTATTTGAATCACGTCATCGTTGGTGCAAAAGAAATAGGCGTTCCCGCTGACTACCTCGGTCTCATTTCAGCCACGCGAAGCCAGGAAGACCCTGACCGAAAACGAGACGCGAGAGAGCGGGCCATCTACGATTAAAAGCGGCTCGCCAGGGTTTAAAAAATGGGATCGCCCGTTGCTTTGACGGCATAGAACAGGCAATCGCTCTTCGCAATCACCGGGTTGGTGGTGATCATGAAGGCCTTGAGGGCCTGGGCGGGGTAGATGCGCCCATCCCTGATTTGCAGCACCTGTTCCATGTTCTCGGTGCGGTTGTGGCTGATCGCCGTGAGAACGTCCAGGCCTTTTTGCCCAACCCATCCGAGCGGCTCATCCGGCGACACAATCCCGAAATTGCGGTGTTCGATGTCGGGCGGAAACGTGAGGTCCGCCTGCCCACTGGGCGTTAACCGGTATTCGATAGTCGCATCGGGCGCCAACTCCACACGAATCGGATTGCGCAGCACCGCAACGTTCCATGCCGCTTTCTCCAGCGATAGCACGTCAGATTGCGAGGCATACCGAACAAGCCCTTCGTAGGCCAGTTGGTGCGCGTGATCATCCTGAGCCCCGCCACACTCGATGGTTACGGTGGGAACCTCCTGCTCGGAATATTCCATCAGTGCACCCAGGCGAAGATCCGTCATGATCAGCCGGTCGGTAAAGAGCGATGCCAGCGCTTGATGGGCAGCGTCGTTGGTGATGGTCACCGCGAAGGCAGGGCCCGTGCCTGAGGTGTTGTGCACGTCCAGCAGGCACTCGGCGTTGGCGGTCTGAAGCTCGGCCAGCATAGCTTGGGCAATGGCACCTTCCTCTCCTTCAAACGGTTCTTTGAAGCAGCGGTTCAGATCACGTCCGCCTGGCAGTTGGCGCAGCGACAATAGCGGCGGTGTTTTCGCGGGATGGACGCCGCCCAGCAGGAACAGCAGGTTGACCTCCGGGGTGTGCTGCTCCAGCAACCATCGGTGAATCGCGAACAGCCCTGAGGGTTCGTTGCCGTGAAGCAGCGTTGCCATGGCCCGTGTTCTTGACGGATCGCGGCCAGCAACCCGAACCACCGTGGGCCCTTGCAGCCGGTTCAGCCACTCCAGGGGCGATCGGCCCAGGGTCTGGGGTGACGGGTTGTTGAGATAATCCAGGGTGTGCGAGCGGCTCATGGTGACAAGGTCCATTCGTGCACGGGTGTGTTTGTCTTCTGATGGCTCATGTAAAGAGACAGCATACTCTTGAACGCTTCGTCGGGAGTCTGGGTCCTGAAAAAAGACTCGGTGACCTGGCGCTGCCAGCGGGCGCCCGTCATCCCGGTTTGAATGCGGCCTTCGATGATGCCCAGCAGGCGGTGGATTTCCGCCTCGTCCACCGCGGTTCGTTGCAAGGCTTCCCGGGCGCGCGGCAGCAGGTCACGGGCAACGTTCAACAGGGGGGTATCCTGCAACTGTACCTGGTCTTTGTGGGGCCAGATGATGTCTGCACCGATGCCGTATTTGGCGGCACGATAGAAATTGTGTTCGGTGTAATGAAAGGGAAGTATCGACGTCAGGTGCCGGATATCCTCGAGTACCGCCAACGCCGCCCCGATCACGAACAGCCCGTTTGCGCACATATCCACGGGCGTTGGTCCCGCCGGCATGGAACGAATCTCGATGCGCAGATGGCCGCCGTCTGTGTGATCAAAAATGGCCCGGTTCCAGGGCCAGGTCGTGCCATGGTGCAGCCGCAGTTCGGTCAGTTCCGGTACGTCTCCCCGATCAATCACCGCCATCGGATCTTCCTCCGACATCAATGGAAGGATGGGGGGATACAGGGAGGCCGAGGCGGCAAACAGCTCCCAGGCGCTGCGGGCCCAGCCGTTGCCGTAATAGACCCGTGGCGGGTGTTTCCAGGTTCTGTGGTTGGGCGACCGGCTGTCGACGGATTGTTTGAACAGGGCGATACGGGTTTCGTCCCAGAGGTGGTGGCCGAACAGGCTGGGCGAATTACTGGCCAGAGCCAGCACAATGGGCGTCACCAGCTGCACGGCGTTGAAATAGTCGGCAAAGCGGTGGGCAGGAACGCGCCAGTGCAGTTGGAACGAGGTGGTCGCCCCTTCCAGGGTGACGTCGTCCGCTTCCAGGTCGATGACGTCGTTGCCGCCGATATGGATGCTGAAAGGCTCGCCCCGTTGCTGGATCAATGCGTTGGATAGTGCGTGGTAGCGGGGTTCGTCGGTCATCGCCTTCGCGCCCATATCGGACTGGCGCAACGTGGGTAGAATGCCGATGGGGAGCAGTTCGCCATTCAAGAGTGCGGCGTGCTGGTTGATGCGCTGCATGGCCGCGAGCAGTTCCTGTTCGGTGCTGGCAAAGGGGGTGCCTTTGAAGGCCTGGGGGTTGAGGTTGTATTCAAGGTTGAAGCGGTTGAGCTCAACCGTCAGTTGTGGATCCTGAACGCGGGCGGCCAGTTCTGTGTTGATCGGCTGAACGCGCAGGTCCGGGTTTACGATGTAGAACTCGACCTCGGCACCGATGGAAGATTCTCCCTCACCAAAGCCGGGCCGGTTCAGCAGGCGGGTGAGGGCGGTAAGGTCCGTTCGCACCTTGGCCGCAAACCGGTCAAAGTCTTCCGACGTAAATTCCGATTGTTTTATCGACAGTCCCATAGCGGCTGTGCCTCTAACACCGACTTACCTTGATAGTAGCGGAAATAGCGGCGAAGGATTGGAATCAGATTAAGGTTGGCGTGGGTGTACCTATTTAGGTACACTGGCCTTTGCCAAGGAAGGGGGTGTATGACACGGAAAACAGTCAATGTCGTATTTTACAGAACAGCCAATGGTCGAGAGCCGGTCAAAGAATGGTTGCTGAAGCTTGATAAGGATGATCGTTCAGTGATCGGAACTGACCTGAAAACGGTGGAATATGGTTGGCCACTTGGCATGCCCCTGGTGAGGGGATTCTCTGGGAAGGCTAACTCAGACTTGTGGGAGGTCCGCAGTGATCTCTCGAACGGTCGGATTGCACGAGTCATATTCACGATGTTTCACGGCGATATGGCGTTGCTGAACGGCTTTATCAAAAAGACTCAGAAAACACCGGATCAAGAGTTGGCGAAGGCGAGAGATCGAAAAAAGAATCTTGTCTGAATGGGAGCAATAAAATGACACAGCATAAGCACGTTGGCAGCTCTCTTGATGATCTGCTTGAATCGGACGGCAGTCTTGAGCAGGCAGAAGCTGGGGCGCTGAAGCGGGTGATTGTCTGGCAGATTCAGCAAGCTATGGGGCTCACCGGCATAAATAAGTCCCAGCTTGCCCAGAAAATGCATACCAGCAGGACGGTGGTTAACCGCCTTCTAGATGAGAAGGATACCGGTGTAACCATCACGACACTTGTCAAAGCGGGTCACGCTTTGGGTATGACCTGGACTTTGCAGGCTGGTGAGGATAACGGATCTGATCGCGCGGCTTGACCGAAGGCGAAAAGCAATATGAGCACCGCTTCAGCGGCCTATCCAATCGGTACGAAAATGTTATCCTCACGCCCGGCTGTGACGTATGTAAATCAAGCCAAAGTGCCGGCATCCGGTAGATTACCTTCATTCCAGAGTTTGAGTGTTACCCATGAGAATCATTATTCGTTATTTTTTCCGCGCCCTGCGCCTTGTTCTGACGCCGTTCATGCTGCTCAGCGAAAAGCTCAGCACGCCCAAGGGCGTTACCCGCAGCGCTGAACAGCAGGCCCTCGTCGATGAGGCCAGCAAGGATCTCGCCCTGTACCAGTTCAAAGCCTGCCCATTCTGCATCAAGGTGCGCAAGGAAATCGCCCGGCTGGGTCTGAACATTGAAACCCGCGATGCCCAGCATGACCCGCAGCACCGCGCCGCGCTGGAGGCTGGCGGCGGTCACATCAAGGTGCCCTGCCTGAAGATGCGTGAGGATGATGGCAGTGAGCGATGGCTGTACGAGTCTGATGACATCAGGGCATGGCTGCAGGAACGGTTTGAGCCGGGTGCTGGAAACGGGGTGTATTAGTAGAAGTAAGCAAAATCTGGTCAGGAGGGCGTAAGCATGCAAATCGGGGTGATCGCAGACACCCACAGCAAAATGCGTCCCGAAGCCCTGGAGGTTTTGAAAGGCTCGGATCTGATCCTTCATGCCGGTGACGTGGGGCGAGACGAGGTTCTGGAAGCACTGGAGGCGATTGCGCCCTTGGTTGCGATTCGTGGCAATATCGACAAAACCGGTCGGGCAGCAACCCTTCCTGATGTTCAGGAGCTGGAATTTCTGGGCCACGCTTTCCACATGCTCCACGACGTCAAAACCCTCGATCTCGATCCGCAAGGCCGTTTCCGCGTGGTCATCGCCGGCCATTCCCACAAGCCCCGTAATGAATGGGTGGGCGATGTGCTTTATTTCAATCCAGGAGGCGCCGGGCCCCGGCGTTTTACTCTGCCGATCACGGTGGGACGGTTGCAGGTGAGCAAAGACAGTGTGGTAGGTGAGATTATTGAACTGCCGGTTTGATCCGGTACCCAGATAACACGATCCGCGACAGGCCCCCAATATGCATTTGGATAAAGCAAAGAAGCGCATTGCAAAGCAGGTTAAGAAGGGCTTTCACGGCTACCCGTTGGTTTCGCTGGAGTACTTCGGTAAAGCGGGCCCCGGTAAAACACCGGAGTCAGCTACCGAGGTCGTTGTTTCATATATTGAGGAGGAGGGCGCCGATCCTCAGAAGCAAACGTTTGTGAGTGGCGGTGACGCCCGGGAAGATGAAACGATTCAATCCACCCTTGTGAAAATTATTGAGCGGGCGGATGCCAAAGCAGTGACTGAGATCGACGGCATTTCCACGCTCAATGCTCTGTGAAAAGCCGCTGTCACGTTTGTCCCAAGTTTCTTTGCGAGCTCCAGGTCTTTCTTTGGTAATTTCTGACCTTTCTTCACAAACACATGCAGGACGATGATTCGTCTACCCTGCCTATAGCAGAAAAGTCCTCTCCCAATTCCCTCTTTGGCCTTGTTATCGCTGTTGATTGGCAGGTTTTCACGGCTCGGGCCTGTCAAGGTCCGATTGCCTTAACCGCCGCTAGCAGAGGCAAAGTTCACAGCCTACACTTCACTGATTCGAGTCTGGAGGCGCTATGAACTATTCGGACATGGTTAATGAAACCTGGTGCCATAGTCAGCCAGGCGCCTCTCCACGCGACTATCGCGAGTTGGTGCGGTACGCCACTCTGGCGGCGTCCAGTCATAATACGCAGCCGTGGATATTCAAGCTTGAATCCAATCGCATGCGGGTTCTTCCCGATCTGTCCAGACGTTGCCCGGCCGTGGACCCGGATGACCACCACCTATACGCCAGCCTGGGATGTGCTACCGAGAACTTGCTGCTGGCAGCGCAAGCCGCGGGGCTAAAGGGACACAGTCGATTCGATGCATCGGCATCCGGGGTGGTGATTGATTTTGAAGAGGCGGCGGCCGTGCGATCTGCTCTTTTCGAGGCGATTCCCCTGCGCCAGTGCAGCCGTTCAGAGTATGACGGGGCGCCGCTCACGAAGGAAGAGTTGGAGTTGCTTCAGGCAGCGGGACAGGGTAACGGCGTGTCGGTGCTTCTGATGACCCGCGCCGATCAGAAAGACCTGGTCGCAGACTTTGTTGCAAAGGGCAACGATGCCCAGTTTGCCGACCCTGCATGGGCCCGGGAACTTAAAGCCTGGATTCGGTTTAACGGCAAGGAGGCTGTGCTCTCCGGCGATGGGCTCTACGGGCCTGTCATGGGCAATCCAGCCGTGCCCCGCTGGCTCGGATTGCTGGCGATGAAGGGCTCGTTCTCTGCCAGGAATCAGAACAAAAAAGATCGCCGGCACATCGACAGCTCTTCCGCGATTGCCGTCTTATATTCAGAGGCAGATGACATTCCCCACTGGATTGAGGCCGGCCGGTGTTACCAACGCCTGGCTCTTCAGGCTGCGGCCCTGGGTCTGTTCACGGCGTTTATTAACCAGCCGGTGGAGGTGGCGAAACTGCGCCCTGACTTTGCCCACGCCACTGGCATTGGTGACCGGCGCCCGGACCTTATTGTGCGGATTGGCCGTGGCCCGCGGATGCCGCGCTCTCTCCGGCGGCCGGTTGAGGACGTTATTAGGTGACTTTGCTGGTCCGTGTGCTGGGGTTGCTGTTTTTCGTGGCGAGTGTGACCGCTGTTGAGTTTTCCTATGAGTAGTTCCGGAGGCCTGTCTGTCAGCTTGCGGCACTGGGTTCTTTCACACCCGCTGTTGGCGTTTCCTCTGCTTTATCTTGGATGGGCTTATCTTTTCTGGATTCCGGTGTTGTTTTCAGACAGGTCGGTGTGGGCTTATCCAAACCTGTTGTGGTTTCTGATCGGGGGCGCCAGCCCCTTGCTGGCGGGGCTCGGGCTTGCAGCGCTTTCAGGCGGCAAGGCACAGGTTTTCGACCTGCTACGCCGGTTGATTGACTGGCGCCGTATTCCCGGCCAGTGGTGGCTGGTGATCCTGTTGTTCTGGCTATGCTTTGATCTGGCCATGGCTGGCCTGGCGCTGTGGTTGGGCGTCGCTGACTCGCCTCTTGATGTGAATACGTCCCTGTTTTTCAATCCGGGCATGCTGCTGTTTCTTCTCCTTTTGTCGTTCGTGTTTCCGGCCGTCGAGGAAATAGGGTTGCGGGGATACTATCTGGATACCCTGCAACAGCACTTTGGCCCCGCAATGTCGGGCCTGATAAACGGCGCTGTGTGGGCCATGTGGCATGCACCGTTTGTGTGGTTCCCCGGTTATTACGCCAATACCACTTTCAACCCGGAACTCTATTGGTGGCTGCCCATGATCGTCTGCCAGACTTTATTGATGGTGCAGGTCTACAACCGGACCGGTCGCAGCATTCTGGCGGTGTTGATCTTCCACGGTATGATGAACTTTACCGGCGAGTGGCTTCGAATCTCGCCAGACATGTATCCCTTTATGCTGACCGGCAACTTCCTGGCTGCCGTTCTTCTGGTTCTTTGGTGGCACAGGAAAGAGGCCTGACCGATGTCCTGGATGGTAATGCTCACACAGATTCTTCTGCCGCTGGCGCTGCTGGCGTGGGTGGCATTTTACCCGGCGTCGGGCTGGCTGGCGTGGGGGCTTCAGCTGATTTCGGTAACGGCCGTGCTGCTGGGTATTGGCCTTGCGTTTCTGTGGGCTGTGCCGCCATTTTGGGTGCCTTACGCCTACGGCCTGTTACTGATCCTTATCGGGGCGACCCATCTGCTCCGAAAAGGTGTCCCCGGCACCGGCATATGGCGGGCGTCAGCGGCGAGTTCGGTCATGATCCTGGCGGTGGCGGCGCTGGCTTTACCCGGTGGTTACCTGGCATGGCACGCAATCAACGGTCGAGTGCTGCCTGCGGAAACGGTGGTGGACCTGGCTCCGCCCTTTCCCCCGGGGCACTACCTCATCGCCCATGGCGGCAGCGCACCGATGATCAATGCGCACCTCAAAACCCTGGACCAGACAGTCGAGCGTTTTCGCCCGTGGCGCGGCCAGAGCAAGGCCCTGGATATATTCCGTATCAGCTCCCTGGGGTTTCACAAGAAGGGCTGGCAGCCTACAGAGCCCGCCAGGTACACAACCTTTGGCGTGCCGGTGCTCTCGCCATGCGGGGGCGAAGTCGCCCTGGTGGTTGATGGAATAGAGGATATGCCTGTTCCTGAAATGGACCGTGACCACATGGCTGGCAACTATGTGGCTATCAATTGCGGGGATTTTTTTGTGATTCTTGCGCATTTACGCCAGGGAAGCATTGCTGTTGCCACTGGAGACAGGGTAACAACCGGTGACTTGCTGGGACAGATGGGCAATTCGGGAAACAGCTCGGAACCGCACTTGCATCTGCATGCCCAGAAAGGACTGCCGGAAGAGGCTCCCCTCTCGGGCGAGCCGTTGTGGATTACCATCAATAACAGATTTCTGGTGCGCAATGACAGGCTCAGTTTTTAGTCGAACAGAGCGCGATCAATCGGGCAATAAATAACGGGACCCGGACTGTTCAGAATTTGTAGTTGAGACCAACGGCAAACAGATGGGAAGACTCATCATAGAAAGTCAGGTTGGATTGGGTGTCGCCATAGCCGGCAAAGGAGATGAACGACCAGTCTTTCCATCCCATGAACTCCGCGTACTCGTAGGCTGCGAACAGGCTGAATTCGTCATCCGAACGTTTCTTATTGAACAGCGCACTGGCGCTGTCGTAGTCCCGACTGGCGAACCCCGCCGTTAACACCAGGCTGTGCCGGCCCAGAAGATTGACCCAGCTGACCTCGCCGCCATAGGAATCGAAGCTGTTGGCGCTACCATCAGCGTCATGTTGGATGTAAATGGCGGACGGTGTGACAAAGCTGGTAGGCGATACCGTAAAGCGGTAGCTGCCTTTGGAATAGTATGTGTTGGCATCGCGGGCCAGATCCGTGCCGGCGTTGAGATCGTCCTCGACCTCTGAGGTGGCGTAGGCAAGATCGAAACTAAAGCCGGATCCCGAGATGCTCTTCAACTGCAGGCGGTAGGCATTGCCTGTCACGTCCGTCTCTTTTCTGGCTGTGTTGAGCTGATAGGGATTCTGCCAGGTTTCTCCGGATATCACCGTCGGTAAAAAGGAAACATCCACCACCGTACCGGAGCTGAGTTTGTGGTTATATCCTAGCTGAACGGCCAGGGTGCCGACCGCAATGTCTTCCCTTGTGGTACCAAAATAGATTTGCTGTTCCAGTTTCTCGCCAAAGGTGTAGGCAACGTTGCCAAGTGGCGCTATCAGGACATCTGACTCACTTTGAGCCTTGTTATCAAGGGAGTTGATGGTGGCATCGCCATCGACGTTAAAGTTTGACGTTGAAGAGATAACCCCTGCATTCAATGAGATTTCACCGCTGATACCCTCCTGAGGCGGGAATTGCGCATAGCCGGGTAATGCGATGATCAGGGTAGAAAGGGCAAGGTACTTTTTCATTTCAGAACTCCGGGGTCGCGACGGGTCGGGTATCAATAGGCTTGGGGTATACAGCCAGTGTTTTGCCCGCTGAAGATAACTACGCTGGCAAGGCACGGTTCGATTTCAGACAAGTCGTTCTGTGTCCCCGATGGCCTCGGCTTCGAAAGGAAGTTTTCCACCGAAGAATGATAGTATTCGGTTTGGTGGAGCAAGAATTTTAGAGCTTATGCGCATTAGAGTAACGCACCAAAGGATCACGTTGGTTCTCCAACTGATACTGGTGGGTGAAACCGTCCTGGCCGTCCTCAGCCAGAACTGGTTCACCGCCTTCCTGACGTCAATGATCATCGCTATCACTTTCTTCCCGCTGCTGTTTGAGCGCCGTTTCCGCATCCATGTACCTCCAGAACTGCAACTGGCTGCCATCGGGTTTGTTTTTGCGTCTCTGTTTCTTGGAGAGATTCGCGACTATTACACACGGTTCTGGTGGTGGGATGTGGCTCTGCACACTACGTCAGGGTTTCTGTTGGGCATTCTCGGTTTTCTGCTGGTGCACGTCATGAACGAGACCGAGAAGATTCATGTGCATATGAAGCCCGGCTTCGTCGCTTTTTTCGCCTTTATGTTTGCCCTGGGCGTAGGCGCGCTGTGGGAGATCTTTGAGTTCACCATGGATGGCGTGTTCGGCATGAATATGTAAAAGCCGATGCTTGGTGACCCGTCCGGGTTAACGGACACCATGTGGGACCTCATCGTGGATGCAACCGGCGCCTTGGTGATTTCCGTAATGGGATGGCGCTATCTGAAGAATGCTGACAGAAAATCGTTTCTGGAACGCTGGATTGATTCCTTTATTGAACGAAACCCGAGGTTCTTTAGAAAGTGACGGTAAGCGCAAACACGCCGCGTGGGTATGCATCGTCAAGGTTTGAGGCCATGGCCCGCGCCTATTGAAGAGTGAGGCAGTCACAAAACCTGAACATCGTCCCCAAGGGCAATGTCCCCCGCTTCAACCACCCGCGTGGTAATACCCCCGTGCCCCCGCATGGCGTTGTAACCGCCGGGTCCCAGCGTGGTTTCCATTTTGCTGCAGGGGTGGCACAGGCCGGTGTATTCCAGCACCACATTGCCGATGCGGAACCGTTTGCCTTTCAGCGCCAGCAGGTTCAGACCAGACACCACGATGTTGCGCCGGAACACCTCGGGGGCGATGGCGTCCCGGTTCAGGCAGGAGGCGATGGCGTGCAGGTGCTCTTTCTGGATCAGTGTCACCTGCCGTTTGCTGGTTTCGCGGCCTTTGAACCGGTCGCCTTCCAGGCCTGTGCCGGGTGTGACCGCTACGCTGTCGAGCGCTTCCATGGCCTCACCCCGGGCGGGGCGGATGCCGATCCATTCCACGCGGCCGGTTTGGGGGAGGGTGTCTAACAGGGTTTGCAGTGGGGTTTGTTCAGACATTGGCCAGGGCCCTCACACAGCGGTGAAACAGCTCGGTCGAAAAAAACCGGTGCTCGCCTGGCTGGTCTGCCACGAAGAGCTGGCCGCCGGCGCCATGGATTCCGCCTTCGATCATCAGGTTGTCACGCATCTCAAAGTCTTCGATGGTATGGCCCAGCTCGTCCAGTTCGGCGGCGCCTGCCCGTTCCCGGTAGTATCGGTTGTCCAGGGTAAACCCGAAGGCGGGTTTGCCCTGTCCGACCATATAGCCCACCTCAAAGACGGTGCCCGGGTCGGCGCTGATGCCGCGAAAGGGCGTCAGGTTGGCGATGATGGCATCACAGCTGTCCATCAGTTCGCGATTGGCCCGGTAGATCCGATGGCCGCGCCTGAGTTTTGCTTCATTCCCTGAAAATGTCATTGCCGTATCCAGTGGGTCGATGCCCTCGAACCCGTTTTCCCGAAGCAGGCGTTTTTTCTCGGCGACGATGGCCTGGTGTTCCTCAGCGGGGAAGAAGACTTCCGGGCCGGCGAGATAGATGCGTTTTGGCTTTGTCATGGGGGGCCTCTTCAGAAAGTTCGTTGAATCGGGACAGCTCGGGTTTCTGGTTGATTTGCCATCTACTACGTCGGGAGCCGCTCACAGGTAGGTCCAGGCCAGTACCCTGGTCATCTTGTTGCCCTGTTTCATCTCGATTTCCCGCACATCAACTGCACCGAGCTTACGGATCAATTTCTTTGCCGGTTTAACATTGTCGGCTTTCGAAACCAGGCTGGTAAACCAGCGGCATTGGGTGGAATACGCCTGGCTCTCTCTGATCAGCTTTTTCAGAAACAGCTGTTCACCGCCCTTGCACCACAGCTCGGCGCCCAGCCCGCCAAAATTCAGCGTGGGGGATTTGGTTTTTGCTTGTTGTTCACCACGGCTACGCGCCAGATTATTGCGTTTAAGCCGATTGCCCTTGAGGGCTTCATCGAGTGAGCCATGGAAGGGTGGGTTGCATACGCTGACGTCAAAGAACTCCCCGGCTTGAATGATCCCCTCAAAGATGTGGTTTTTATCGGGCTGTGTGCGCAGCGTGAAGCGGTCTTTGAGGGTGGGGTTGTGGGCGATGATCCTGGCGACGTTCTCAAGCGACTGTGTATTGATGTCGCTGCCAACGCACTGCCAGCCGTAGATCTGGCAGGCCAGTAGCGGATAGATGCCATTGGCTCCGGTGCCTATGTCGAGCAGCTTGATGTTGGGCTGTGCAGGCCCGGGCTCAATCCCAAGCAGGTCCGCCATGTAATGGATATAGTCCGCTCTGCCCGGTATCGGCGGGCAAAGCGCACCCCCTGGAATGTCCCAGTCGGCAATGTGGTAGTAACGGTTCAGTAGCGCAGCGTTGAGGGTTTTTACCGCCACGGGGTCCGCGAAATCGATGGAAAGGTCGCCATGGGCGTTCGATTTCACATGGGGGGCGAGTGCCGGGTGGCTTTTTACGAGAGCCGGGAAGTCGTAGCCCTGGTTGTGCAGGTTTCTCGGGTGCAGGCCTTTGCGAAGGGATTTGGCACGGGTTGGTTTGCTTTGGTGGTGGGTGCTCACAATATGGCCGCCTCGGTCAAAACCCGCAGGTGATGCCGAAGCGTGTCCGCAAACTCCACCTGAAACACGGTCAACGGTTCCACCTGCATGGCTTTGCGCGCCGGCTCCGGCGGGTGGGACATATGCCAGCAGCCGATCAACGCCTGCTGGCATTGCATCAGATAGCGCAGGCAGGCGGCTTCTTCCTGGCCGGTCGCCGCAGCGATAACGGCCGTCAGGCGGCGGGTCTGGGCCAGCAGGAACAGTTTGAATTCCCGGGCTTCTTCCTCGCTCAGGCCGGTTTCCAGGGCAATGTGCAGGATGGCGGTCAGGCCGCAGAACACGGGGTGGGCCAGAATGCGGTCAACAAACTGGTCGGGAAAACCGTCTGGGCCCACCGCTTCCACGTCTGACGCCCAGCCGGTCATGGCCCGGCGGTATACGGCAATAAACAGCAGCTCTTTGCTGCGGAAATACCGATACAGCGCGGCTTTGGTGAGCCCGGTCTCACGGGCGACATCGGCCAGGGTCAGGCCGTGGAACCGATGTTCCAGAAACAGGCCTTCCGCCGCATCGAGTATCTGTTGCTCCCGCTGCGCCTTGTCGGACTCGGACCGGGCGCGCTGTTTACCGCCGCGTAATCTGTGCTTCAAAACCACCTCAATGTTCTCGGGTGTTGGCCGGCATCAGGCCTGCAGCCAACCGGCCAGTCGTCGTGTCACCGCTCGGGGCGAGAGTTTACCAGACCACACCATCAGCAGGTTGCGCAGCCCTGGAATTACGATGGCTTTTCGGCGCTGGGCCAGGGATTTGCGGACCACCGCTTCCGCCGTCATGGTGCCGGCCTTGAACAATTTGGTGTCGGTCATGTGGGCTTCCTGGGCAAACTCGGAATCGGTGGCGCCCGGGCACAGCGTGCTCACGGCAACGCCCGCCCCTCTCAGCTCTTCATGCAAGGCTTCGGAGAAGGAAAGCACGAAGGCTTTGGTGGCGTAGTAGATGGCCATATTCGGCCCGGCCTGAAACGCTGCGGTGGACGCCACGTTAATCACAAAGCTTCCCGGCTGCTTGCGTAGGGAGGGCAGCAGTTGCCAGGTCAGGGAGACCAGGGAGGTAATGTTCACCTGAATCATCGCCAGCTGGCGTTCCAGTGGAAGATCGGTAAAGGCGCCGCGGTCGCCGAAGCCGGCGTTGTTGATCAGGCCAGACAGCGCCCAACCACCTTCGTTGATCTGTTTTGCCAGGGCGTCTGCGCCAGCCTGATCTGACAGATCAGCTTTCAGGACAACGGTCTCGATGCCATGCTGCTGTTTCAGCTCGGCGGCCAGGGTATTCAGGCGCTCTTCCCGGCGGGCCACCAGAATCAGGTTCTGCTTTTCACTCGCGAGTGCCCGCGCGAAACACTCGCCAATGCCGGCACTGGCGCCGGTGATAACCACATAGGACATGATCTGCTCCATTTAAGTGAACGATGGTCACTTAATATACTGAGGTGTCCGTTGGTTGTAAATAACCAGTGGTTACTTATTTTGGAGAATGAAATCACCCGCGCATGCAGCACTCATTAGCATGTACTAATCTAAACGTGAACCTGTTAGTGACCATTGCGCATGTTAGAGATCTGTTATTGGTGAAAAGGAGTCGCTGATGCTCAGCTACGTCGCTCTGTTCTTGTTGATTTTCGTGGTTCTGGTGCTGTTTTATGGCGTTATTGCCATCCACGATATTCCCTACGAAATTGCTAAACACCGTGATCATCCCCATCAGGATGCCATTCATGTGGCAGGCTGGGTCAGCTTGTTTACCCTGCATGCCATCTGGCCGTTCCTGTGGATCTGGGCAACGATTTACCGCCCTGACCGAGGTTGGGGTATTCAGCAGCCAGAAAAGCGGCAGCCTGTGGATGAAACCCTGGTGAATGAGTTGCATGAAAAACTGGCGGAGCAGGCCAGGCGTCTCGAAATTCTCGAGCAGAAGCAGAGAGGTGAGTGAATTATGGACCTTCTTCTGCTTTTGACCTATGCCGCTATCTGTATTTTCATCTTCAAGGTATTTCGAGTTCCTCTCAATAAGTGGACCGTGCCTACCGCAGTACTCGGTGGTGTGGTCCTGGTGGGCACGCTGGTGCTGTTGATGAATTACAACCACCCGTTTACCCACAAGGCCAGGCAGGTTTACGTGGTGACTCCCATCGTGCCGGAGATCAAAGCCAGAGTGGTGGACGTGCCAGCATCGCCCAATACGCCCCTGAAACCAGGGGAACCCATGATCGTTCTGGACAACACTCGCGTTATGGCCCGTGTCCGTCAACTGGAAGCCCAATTGGCGGACACGGGCCAGTCGGTGGCCTCTAATGTTGCCAGTGTCTCCGAGGCCAGGGCGAGAGTGGTTCAGGTAACCGCTGCAAGGGATCAGGAGTTACAAACCCTGCGCCGATACGAGGGGGCGGCCTCTGCTTTCAGTCAGCAGCAGCTCGATACCCAGCGCCAGAAGGTGGCGGCCAGCAATGCGGATCTCGATGCAGCCAGGGCGGCACTGGAAAGAGCTGAGGCGCAACTGAGCGGCTCAGTGGATGGCCAGGACCCGGCCGTGGCCGCTATCGAGGCACAGCTGGAGGAGGCACGCTTTGATTTGGAGAATACCGTTCTGCGAGCACCTACGGACGGCTTTCTGACTCAATTGGCGGTTCGCCCGGGAATGATGGCGGTGCCTTTCCCTCTCAGGCCAGTGGCTAACTTTGTAAATCACGAAGAACGCCGTTTCGTGGCCGCCTTCCGTCAGCAGTCCTTGTTGCGCCTGAAGCCGGGGTACGAGGCGGAACTGACCTTCACCGCGTTACCCGGGCAGGTTTTTCCGGCCCGGGTGGTTGAGGTGCTGCCTGCCGTGGCTGAAGCTCAGTTGGCTGCGGGACAGCAATTGATTGGTGGCGAAGCGTTCCGGAGAATGGATAATGAAACGCTGGTAGTGCTGGAGATGGACGATATCAGCGAGATCGAGAGTTTGCCTCTCGGGGTCAGTGCCCAGGTGGCGGTTTATTCTGACCACATGCACCATGTGGCGATCATGCGCAGGCTCCTTCTCAGAATGTTGAGCTGGCAGCACTACCTTTACCTGGATCATTGATTGGTAACATTAACGAGTAACAGATAAGGCCAAAGGCGTTATGAAGTTCCTGATCATTGGACTGTTTGTGGTGGTTGCGGTGTTTCTGATCCGCCGCAGCAAACAAACGACGAACCCCGCCGAACAAGCCTGCGCAGAGGAGATTGGCGAGCTGATCAGGTCGGATCCGGAGGCCGGGTCGCAAGCGATTGCAGAGGTATTTTCAAAGCACGGTATTGCTCCGTCCCGCTGCTACAAGGTGGGTGCGATGGTGATGCCGCAGTTGCGCAAGCAGGGGCTGAAAGCGGAGGATGCGCGGCTTGTCATGACTCGGGTCAGATCGGCATACTCGCAGGTTTCGTAAGAACCACTGAAACCGGGGCGGATGCACCGGCACACATCACTAAACAGGGATCAAAACACGATGGGTTGGGAAGGCAAAACGGCACCTGATTTCACGCTGCACGACCAGGACAACAAAGCGCACACGCTGTCTGACTACCAGGGGCAGAAAGTGCTGCTCTACTTTTACCCACGCGACGCCACGCCCGGTTGTACCACCGAAGCCCAGCAGTTTCGGGACCGTCTGGATGAGCTCAGCAGTCAGGGCGTGAAGGTACTGGGTGTCAGCCGGGACACGGTCAAGTCACACGAAAAGTTTGCCCGCAAAGAGTCGCTGAACTTCCCGATTCTGGCAGACCCGGACGAAGTGGTGGTAAACCAGTACGAAGTGCTCAAGCAGAAGAACATGTACGGTAAACAGGTGATGTCGGTTAACCGAGAGTCCTTTCTGATTGATGAGAAAGGGGTGATTCTGCGCCATTACGGCAAGGTCAAGCCGGCCGAGCATGTGCAGGAAATTCTGGATGACCTGACCTGACGCGTGCTTTGCCGATGCCACTGGGGGGCGGATTTGCCCCCAGGAGACGCAGGTAACGCCAAGTGGTCTGAATACCGCTAGGGTTCAGGGACCAGCAGGTCGGCATTGATCTCGCTGATGGATTTGGCGCCGGTAAGCACCATAGCGACCCGCATCTCTTTCTCGATCAACTCCAGTAGGTTGCTGACGCCGGCCTGGCCGTTGACCGCCAGGGCATAGATGTAGGCACGGCCGAGCATGGTGCAATCGTCACCCAGCGCCAGCATGCGCAGTACGTCCAGTCCCGTTCGAATGCCGGAATCCACCAGAATTTTCAGGTCGCCTTTGACCGCATCGGCAATGGCCGGCAGTGCCCGCGCGGTGGATGGAACGCCGTCAAGTTGACGGCCACCGTGGTTGGAAACCACCACCCCGTCTGCGCCGAAGCGCACGGCATCCCGGGCATCATCCGCATCCAGAATGCCTTTAATGAGCATTGGGCCATCCCAGAATTCGCGAATCCACTCCAGATCCTTCCAGGAAATAGACGAGTCAAAGTTGTTACCGAGCCAGCCGATGTAGTCTTCCAGGCCGGTCGATTCGCCGCGGTAGGCGGAAATGTTGCCCAGATCGTGGGGCTTGCCACGCAGGCCCACGTCATAGGACCAGCGTGGATGCGTCATGGCTTGCAGGTAGCGGCGCATGGCCGCGTTGGGGCCGCTCATGCCGGAGTGTGCGTCGCGGTAGCGGGCACCCGGCACGGGCATGTCAACGGTAAACACCAGGGTTTTGACGCCGGCGGCCCTGGCACGTTCCAGCGCGTTCTTCATAAAGCCGCGGTCCTTGAGCACGTAGAGCTGGAACCACATGGGGCGGTTAATTGCCGGAGCGACTTCCTCAATCGGGCAGACCGAGACGGTGGACAGGGTAAAGGGAATGCCTTTGCCCTCTGCCGCGCGCGCTGCCTGCACCTCGCCCCGACGGGCGCACATGCCGGTCAGCCCCACGGGTGACAGAACCACTGGCATGTTCAGAGTCTCGTCAAACAGACTGGTTTCCAGGTTCAGGTCTTCCATGTTCTTGAGAACCCTCTGGCGCAAAGCGATGTCGGCCAGGTCCGCGACGTTGCGCTTGAGAGTGTGCTCGTTGTAGGCGCCGCCATCGATGTAATGAAATAGAAAGGGGGGCAGGCGGCGCTGGGCGGCAGCGCGGTAGTCGGTCGAGGCGGAAATGATCATCGCGGATTCCTCAAAGGCTCTCTGATAGCCGGTGTTTTGGACGGGACTCGTAAATTGGTAAGGCCAATTGCTTGCTCTTGTCTGGCTAGATTAAAAAAGCATCAATGCTGTGTCAAACGCGGCAATGCACTTTTTGTAAAGGCGGAGGGTTTTCATTGATCATGAGTCGGTCATTGTTTATGATTTTTGTATATTGGTAAGACCAAAGGATCCGTGATGGAAGTGGGGCCTATTCGCCAGCACCGGCTCTCAGACGACATCGTAGAGCAATTGGAAACCTTGATTCTGGAAGGCACGCTGCAGCCGGGCCAGCGCTTGCCTGCCGAACGGGCCCTGGCGGAGCAATTTGGCGTGTCGCGGCCGTCGGTGCGCGAGGCGGTGCAAAAGCTGGCCGCCAGGGGCTTGGTGATCAGTCGCCAGGGCGGCGGCAATTACGTGAGTGATTCCCTGGGCTCGAGCTTCAGTGATCCTTTGATGAACCTGTTGGAAAGCCGCCCCGAAGCCCGCCGCGACCTGCTGGAGTTTCGTCATACACTGGAAGCGGATTGCGCCTATTACGCCGCCCGCCGTGCCACGGACCTTGATCGACAGCAGCTGCAGCTTGCTTTTGATGAACTGCAGGCCTGCTATGCCCGCGAGCCCAAGGCAAGCCGGGAAGAAGAAGGCGCCGCCGATGCGCGTTTTCATCTGGCGATTGCCCAGGCCAGTCACAATCTGGTGCTGCTGCACACCATTCGTGGATTGTTCGATCTGCTCAAGCGCAGCGTGGTGACCAATATTGGCGGCATGTATGCCCTGCGCAGCGATGCCCGGCACACCCTGATTGCGCAGCACCAGGCCCTGTTTGACGCGATCATGGAGGGCCGTGCCGAGGATGCCAGGCGCATTGCGGGTGAGCACATCCGTTTTGTGCAGAGTGTACTGGACGAGCGCGAAGAAGAAATTCGCCGGCTGGCCCGCGCCCAGCGGCGTGAGCGGCCGCAAACGTAGAACCAGGGCTTTTTGCCCAGCCTCTTTACTGATTAGTGGAGCGCCTTGTTGTTTGTTGCCGCCAGTGCAGCTTATGCTCTTCGCACACATGTTTGTTCCGGGGTTGCTCTATGAGTCTGGCCATTGCTTTGCACGTTCTCTCTGCCGTTATCTGGGTTGGCGGTATGTTTTTCGCCTACATGGCCATGCGGCCGGCGGTAGTGGAGGTGATTGATGCCTCCCAGCGGGGCGCGCTCTGGTGTGCCACCCTGTCCCGGTTTTTCCGGTGGGTGTGGGCCGCGGTGATTCTGTTGTTGGTGACCGGTTACTGGATGATCTTCAGCGTGTTCGGCGGCATGGCGGGTGCCGGCTGGCACATCCACGTGATGCAGGGGCTGGGGATTGTGATGATCCTGCTGTATTTCCACGTCTATTTTGCGCCATTCCGCCGCTTAAAGCAGGCCGTTACCAACCAGGATCCCCAGGAAGGCGGGCGTCAGGTGGGGCAGATCCGCAAGCTGGTGGCTATCAACCTGGTTCTTGGATTGATCGTGGTGGTGGTCGGTGCGGGTGGGCGGTATCTGTGAGTTCGCATGGGGCGGCAAAAGTTGGTACAAGCGTCGCTTCGGGCGCCTGGTTGGCCGCGGTGGTTGTGCTGGTGTTTTTCGCCATTCTGGCGGGCCTGTTTCATCAAGGCTATCTGCCGGTCTCGATCCCGGCGGTCTACGGCGCAGTCAGTCTCGTTTTGTTTGTAATGTACTGGATCGACAAGCGGGCGGCGCAGCGGGGTGCCCAACGCACTGCTGAGAACACGCTGCACCTTTTCGAGCTTTGCTGTGGCTGGCCTGGTGCGCTGATGGCCCAACAGGTGTTTCGGCATAAAACGCGGAAGGGAAGCTATCAATTCGTATTCTGGCTGGCGGTTCTGTCTAACCTGGGTACTCTGGGGTGGCTGCTTTTGGCTCCGGAGGCAGGCCCATTGCGGCAGCAATTGGGCTTTGATTTGTCGAGATCTTTTCAGCCGCTTGTCTGGTAGCTGGCTGAAAATCGGGGGCCTTGTTTTCTATCCCTGAAGTCTGCGTCGTGACTGGCTATAATGGCCTATCTTTAACCGTCGCAGAGAACCCTATGCCAATCGAAAAGAATCAGGTGGTCCTGTTTCATTACAGCGTCCGTGATGAACAGGGCAACGAAGTTGAAAACTCCCGTGGCGGCGAGCCGAACGCCTACCTGCATGGCCACGGCGGCATTATCAAAGGCCTGGAAGAAGCCCTGGAAGGTCGTGACGCCGGCGATACGTTCAGTGTCACCGTCGCTCCGGACAAAGCCTACGGTCCGCGCAAGGCCGATGCGGTGCAGCGTGTGCCGGTCAAGCATTTGATGGGTGCCAAACGCTGGAAGCCGGGCATGGTCGCCCAGGTGCAAACCGAGCAGGGGCCGCGCCATGTGGTCGTCGCCAAGGTTGGCCTCAAGTTTGCGGATGTCGACACCAACCATCCGATGGCCGGTAAAACCCTGACCTTCGATATCGAAGTGATCGAAGTGCGGGACGCCGATGCGGAAGAGATCGCACACGGCCACGCCCATGGGCCGGGCGGGCATCATTGATCGATTAAACCCGGCAACATGACTGCACCTTTCACGCTGCGGCCTTACCAGCAGGAAGCGGTTGAGGCCACGCTGAACCATTTCCGCCAGTCCGATGAATCTGCCGTCATCGTACTGCCCACCGGTGCCGGTAAAAGTCTGGTTATTGCCGAGCTGGCGCGACTTGCCAGGCGCAAGATTCTGGTGCTGACCCACGTCAAAGAGCTGGTCGAGCAGAATCACGCCAAATACCAGAGTTATGGGCTGACGGGCGGCATTTTCTCCGCCGGCCTGAAGCGCAAGGAAAGCCGGCACCAGGTGACCTTTGCCAGTGTGCAGTCGGTATCGGCCAATCTTGATCAGTTTCGCGATGAATACTCGCTGGTCATCATCGATGAGTGCCATCGGGTCAGCGGTGAGGAAACCAGCCAGTATCAACGGATCATCGAGCTGCTACGGCAGCAGAACGACGCCCTCAAAGTGCTCGGGCTGACCGCCACACCCT
>JAEPMM010000073.1 GCA_017643965.1 Marinobacter sp. | reverse complement strand
GGATCCTCAGCTGACCCACCCTCCTCGTATACGGGGATCAGATCCATCCCCATCGGGGATTTTCCGGGTTTGTCACTTTTGAAATTGGGGTCCATCGGGGCTACCCAATACAGCGGCTCCTTTGGGCCAGAAGCGGCCATTTCAGCTGCAGGCGTCGAAGTCGCGTCAGTGTCAAGCCAGTACGTGGCCCCTGCACCGGCGAGGCCGCCGAGCAATACAAAGCCCAAAGGGCGAGCAAAATTAGCCATGATGGTCAGTCCTGGTAACGATTCAGTGAAAAGGAAGGTATGTCGGAAGTGTCGGACGTCAGATAACGGAAACTCGCCAGATTCTTGGCCCGCTCGGCCATCATCTGTATCAATTCAACCTGGGTATTAAGCTCTGCAATTCGCGCTCGTACCGCTTCGGCGAAGTCGCCGTCATCGTTGTTGTAAGCCGTCAATGCTGCGCTTGCCTGCGCCTCCATTTGCGGCAGCAGGGTCTGTTCATAGAGCTCTATGCGGTCATCCAGTCGTTCGATCCGGGCCACGGCCGCACGGGCTTTGGCCTGAAGTCCCCGGATCTGCAAAATACGTTCTGTTTTTGCCGCCTCCAGTCGCGCCACTGATGCATTCAGTTTTCGATCCTGCCGGTTGCCTGTAAAGATCGGGAGATCAAAGCCAATGCCTACAGAAAACAGGTCGGCCCTGTCCTGACCGTTTGGTGCCCGCTCCCTGTATCCATATTGTGCAGATACTGACCATTCCGGCTTGTAGGCCTGGCGAGCCAGGTCAACGTCAACACTCTGGGCACCAATCAGCTGATCAGTCGCGCGGATTGACGGATGACGGATCAGTGCCTCTGCGGATGTTTCAGCCCAGCCCAGAGGAAACACTCTCAGCAACTCGTTGGGTACATCTTTACTGACAGCCAGCTTGGCCTGGTCCGGGCCTATCCACTCTGCCAGCGCCTCGCGGTTCGATGCCTGTTGCGAATGCAGCACCGTCAGCCGGTCCTCAAGTCGCGTCAGTTCCAGCGAGGCACGGATTACATCCTGCTGCCTGGAACCTATGCTTGCTGAGGTATACCCGGCCTCGGCGACATCCTCTAACTGCTGAAACAGAGCACGATTATCTTCAATCAGTTCGATGCTTTGCTGGGTTCGCCAGACCTCAAGCCAGAGATGCGCTACCGATTCCATGACCTGCGCCCGGCGGTTCTCGCGCCGAAAAGGCTGAACGCCTGCCATTTCCTGCTTTTTTTCACTGGCCAGCTGACGGCTATCACCTCGCGGAATTCGCTGGGTGAATCCAATGGTGGCCTGAGTCATTGCCTCCTGTCCGGTATCGAAAGTATCCGTGGGCAAATTCGCGGCACCAAGCGTCATCCGGGGGTCCGGGAGTGCCCCATCGGCAACAGCTTCTTCCAACAGAGCATCTTGCATCTGCACACTCTGACGCAGCCACGGATCGTTCTCGATGGCCGCATCAATCGCGCCGGTTAACTCAAGTCTGGTTGCCGTCCAAGCGGGCAAACTGGTCAAAACCAGAGCACCGAGAAAGGCCGGCCTTATAAGGTGAGGAAGAATGGACAACGTTATATCTCCATTGAAATGTATCTGACTCGCAATCTTATAGCGCTTATCTGAAACCAAACTGAATTGCAGAACGAAAATGCACAATTTGATTTATATCAAGATACTGTTATTCCTGAAAAAAATTACTTTATTTTAAATTTTCTTATTTCTTTCAGTATCAATTCAGAAACCGATGCTTTAATTAACTCACCAACCAACTAGGAGGTGTAAGAATGAAAAATTTACTTATATTTGCAGCAGCAGTTACTGTTTCAACGTCCGTACTCGCCGGAAACATGTCAGACAGTAAGGACATGAAGGCCATGCACAGCCAAATGATGGACAAATCATCCATTGAAGAAATACTTAAGAATGAAGAGATGCAGCGCTTACACAGAGACATGACACGTAATGCGATGTCCGAAGGGGGCTTTGAGGCTCGCGTGCAAATGATGACGGAAGAAGGCCGGGCTTATCACAAAGCTCTGAAACAAAGGCAAAAAAATACCGCAGGGTAATCCCTGCGGTAAAGTCAACTCGTGGAGACGCAAGCGCCGGCTGGCTCGGGCTTCGAGCAGTCGACGTCCTGATCGCGCTCAAGTAAATCACAGAAAACTGAAACTGAACTGAATTTCTTGAACGGTTTAAGGCAATTAAGGAGAACATCATGAAAAAAATCATTATCGCTGCCGCAGCTGCCACTTTATTTTCTACCATGGCCACTGCCAATTCAGGATTGGCCGATCGGATTAATGAAGCGCGCACTTACCCGAACAAAACAGTCGACACGAAAACCAGAATGATGACCTGTATGAAAGACATGCAATCTCAAAAAGATATGAAGGGGTCCAATATCAATAAACAAGAAATAAGATCAGGAAGCAATACACGTCACAATCATACTTAAATAAATCCAGCGTGTTAGAGAATAACCAGTAGTCGACTGTCTCTTAGAACGACAGTCGACTATTTATTAAATATTGAAAATACAGAAAGTAATTTACTTCACTTCCACGATGCCTCTTCATTTGGCTCTCAGAGTCAACCACCCAAGAAACATCCATTTGACAATCAGGCCCGTTATCGGTGGCAAGAAAACCCACTGTGCAAGAGGAATTACCCCTGTGCCTGTCCATGTGACTACCGGCATTAACTCGCTATAATTCCATCTTAAACCTGCCGAACCATCCAGGCCTCCAGGTCCGGTTCCCAGGTCCAGTATTCGGTTTCGATACGCATGGTGAAACGGCCGTGGTTGCTGTCCGACCACAGGGTGGCCTCCATCCCCTCAATCAATGATTCCGCCGAGGGCGCACCACCCAGCGCACTGCCCGGAAAAACACTTAGAAAAGCCACCACCCATAAGCGGTTCATACGCTGCCTCCTTGAGTTAATCGTCTGATTACCCAGAGAAATCAGAGCCCACTCCTTTCAGACCATGCCTCATAGATCCGCTTGTCCCATTTGCTCTGGAAATAGGCGATAGCGGCTTTTTGATCGTCCCTGGAGAGCTCGTCTGCGAAGGCCGGCATTTTCCCACCCATGGGGGCGCCACCTTGACTAATTGTACCCATCAGCGTGTCGAAGGAATGGTGCCAGGCATGACCTGTTCCGTTGAGCGGTGGCGGCGGGTAAGAGCCATCCTTCAGAGTCTTTTTCCAATTGAAAGCGCCTTGGGCATTGCCGCCATGGCAGCTTGCGCAGTTGTCGTCGAACACCACTGCGCCGCGCTCGACCTCAGCCTGTGTGTACCAGCGGTCATCCACCGTCTGTTTACCGCAGCCGCTGATTAGTGCGACTGCAAGAACGCCTACTGAGATAGTTGCCCCATGCATCATTCTTGTTCCTCGATTTCCTTGCGCCTCAAATTCCTCAATTGCGGAATAAAACGGGGAGTTCTGGCTGCATAGGCCCGCCAATCGGAGCCGAACGCTTTTTCTGTTTCACGCTCCTCGTGAATAGACAGGCGCGAGTACATCCACACCAGCACCGGGAACATGGCCAGCGTCAGCAGCGTTGGCCACTGCAGCAGAAAACCGAACATGATGAGCACGAAGCCGGAATACTGGGGGTGGCGAACGTGGGCATACAGGCCGGTTGTGGCCAACTGCCCTGCCTTTTGCGCGGCATACAGGGTACGCCAGCCAGCCGCAATCAGATAAAACCCGAGGCCAATAAACACTGTGCTCAAGAGATGAAACGGCCCAAAGTGTGGGGAACCCTTCCAACCAAACAGCATTTCCAGCAAGTGGCCACTGTCGTGAGCCAACCAGTTCACGTCGGGATACTGGCTCTGCAGCCAGCCGGAGAGGAAGTAGAGCGTCAGCGGGAACCCGTACATCTCGGTGAACAGTGCCACCAGAAACGCGCTGAAAGCACCAAACGAACGCCAGTCCCGGCGGGTCTGCGGTTTGAAAAAACTGAAGGTGAAGAATATGAAAATCGCCGAATTCAGCACCACTAGGCTCCAAAGGCCATAATCCGATGCACCATCAGTCATCACGCTGCTCTCCACTCTTTCCCGGTTGCTCTGCCTGGTGGTTATGTCCTCCATGCCCTCCGTGCCCTCCGTGCCCTCCGTGCATAAAAATATGGATCAGCGGACAAGCAAGCAGTATCAGCCAGGGCAAGGCGCCAAGCAGATGAACCTTGTGTTCTCCCCAGAGTAAAACCAGTGCGATAACGGCAAACATTGCCAAGGTAATTTTAAAGCGTCGATCCATGAGCGGTTCCTTTGCGAAAAAGCCAGTGTCAGAACAGGGTACTAATGGGCCTCAAGGGATATCTGATGGCCTATGCCGCTCAGCGCGATCTCATCAACCACATCGAGGGATTCCGGGTCGAGCACCCAAAGCTTGTTCTCTGCCCGACTGGTCACCAGTAGCTGGCCATCGTAGGGAGAGACCGCAAGATGATAGGGCGCAGGAGCCAGCGGCCTGGTGTGGCGGGCGCCGCTGGCTAGCTCAATCCGGACCACTTGGTTGCCGCCCTGGCTGGTGGCATAAAGGGTCTGGCCATCTGCGCTCAAGCCAACGCCATGGGGCGCCTCCCCAACCTCGTACCGGTTCGCCACCGCGCCTTTGGCAAGCTCAAGGACAAGAACCTGGCCGGATGCAGCATTATTCACGTAGAGCCGCTGGTTGCCGGGGGCAAGCACCATATGCTCTGGGTTGCCGCCAACTCGCAAATTGCGCTCGACGAACCAGTGCTCGGTATCCACTTCGCTGACCGTGCCATTACCGGTATTGCTGACCAGAAGGGATTGGCCGTCGTCGGTTTGCACCAGATAGTTGGGGGCCGGCCCCGTCGCCACAGTTTTGACCAACTGACCGGAATCCAGATCCACAACGCTGATACTGCCACTGGCAGGATGCGTGGAAACGGCATAGCGACCGTTGGAAGTCACCAGCACATGGTGCACCGGCCCCGGCACTTCCAGTTTGCGGTCAATCGTCTTTGTGGCCGTGTTCACCAAATAGAGCAGCCCGGTACTCCCTGCTTCCAATTCAGTAGACTGCCCGCCCCCATGATGAGCGGCGTGTTCATCTTCTGAAACGCCTTCGGGGCGACTAACCGGCTCCTGACGATCATGCGCCGACAAACTACCCACCACCAGATGCCGGCCATCCGGGGTCAGTGCCGAACCGTGGGTATTCAGGGTGCCGCCAATGGACGACGTCACCTTGCGGTTTTCCAGATCAATAACGCCGACGGCATCCGCTGTGCCCATGGGAACAAATGCCCGGTTCGTGTCTGCGGCCACCATCAGCGAAAAACTCATAGCGACACTGGCCGTAATACCAGCAATACACTGCTTGCGCAACGAATGGTTCATAGCGTGCCCTTTTTGGTCAGAGGGTTTCAGTAAGATCTCCTCGCCCGGTAAGCAAGATCCCGAACAGGCATGGTCATTACTTGGCAGTCCATCACACCAAGCTGAAACAGGCCTGAAAACAGTTGCGAAACATGCATCCGTTTGACCAGAATCAAGGTGGAACGATTCACAATGACCATGGACGCCCAATGCAAGACGTGCCCCAGGAAAACCAGCGAACAACCAAAACCCACGCCGACCAGCTCAACCGGCAGTGTTACTGCATCACTCTTGACCGAAAAGCGCTCACTGACAGCCTCCGGAAGCAGTTTTCAGGCATTGGGAACGAGCTGCCGACCACTCCTGAACTCCTTCATCTCTTTTCAAACACACCGGTTTTCGTTCCCCAAGCGGACATCGCGACGATGAAACGGATTGTTCAGGCGATCGAATTCGCAGCCGAGCTTCCGCCCTATAAGGAAAGAGCTCTGTCCTGGGCGCCGGACATCGCCGGTTTTGATCCAGGCCCCATCGGGGCCTTCATGGGCTACGACTTTCACCTGGGCCCAGACGGCCCTCAGCTAATCGAAATCAACACCAACGCCGGCGGCGCATTTCTGAACACGCTGCTGGCCCGAGCTCAACACCGATGCTGTGACCCATCCCAGCAAACCGCTGACACCAACCGAGCACTGAATGGGTTCGAGGACGCGGTATTTGCCATGTTTAAACAGGAGTGGCAAAGGCAAGGTCGCAACTCAACGCCTCGTCGCCTGGCCATCGTGGACGATGCGCCAAAGTCCCAGTTTATGTTCCCGGAATTCCAGCTGGCCCAACAGTTATTCCAGGCCAGAGGCATAGAGACCTTGATTCTCGACCCATCGGAGCTTGAGTATCTCGATGGCGCCTTAAGCGCCTACGGCATGCCTATCGACATGGTGTACAACCGGCTGGTGGATTTTGCCTTGGAGGCCCCGGCTCTTGGGGCACTGAGGCACGCCTACCTCGACGGCGCGGCGGTCGTAACGCCCAATCCCCGCGCCCATGCGCTGATGGCCGACAAACGGAACCTGACCCTGCTATCTGATGCCCATACCCTGCGCGACTGGGGACTTAGTGAAGCCGAGGCAGGATATCTGGACAGAGCCGTACCGAAGACCTTGCTGGTTTCAGCAAGTGATGAGGCGGAGTTGTGGAGCAACCGGCGTAAACTGTTTTTCAAACCGGTAGCGGGCCATGGCAGCAAGGGCGTCTATCGGGGCGAAAAACTAACCCGCCGCGTTTTCGAAGAGATCCTGAAGGGTGATTACATCGCGCAGAACTTCGTTCCCGCCGGAGAACGCACCCTGAGAGTGGATGGCACGGTCACCACCAGAAAGGTCGATATCCGTTTGTACACCTATGCCGGGCAACATCTGCTTGCCGCTGCCCGTGTGTACCAGGGCCAGGCCACCAACTTTCGAACGCCGGGAGGTGGCTTTGCGCCCGTCTTTGAGGTGTGAAGGTGAGCCTCAATTGGAAACATTAAAAGGGATTAAGCCGTCAGCAAAAGTGCTCGGATCTCATAGATCCTGCATTCGGCCAACCTGACGAGCCAGTCTCATCGACTCATTTTCCTCCATCGCCAAAAGAGATTCGAACAGCTCTTTTGCTTCTGGAATTTCGGCTTTTCCAATCAGCGTTTTGTAGAGATCAATAATCTGATCATGAAAGTCGAACACTTCCCGGCAGATACCATCAAAATCAAGCTTCGCGTAAGGCTCGTCGCAGGTTCGATGAGTTTTGATCGGATTATGGGACAGGTAGTCGTACACCCGAGTTTCCAGTGCCTTCTTATCCCCTTGGTGCTCAAACTCGTTCACGATCCGCTCTATTTCCGATTCATGAGCTGCCAGATAATCCAAAAGCGCACGGGCCCGTTCTTCCTCGTGCTTTGTTGCGCAATGGGACAGACAGCTCGCCAGATGTGAGTGCAGATCGCGCGTCCAGTCGATCAGTTGTCCAAAAGTCTTTATATCCATATCTTTTTTCCTTTTTTCTTCTCCATAATATGACTGACATCAAATAGGTATCCCGTCGTCAAATGAGGAGTCCTATTTGCATTTCCAGTGTTCAGTTGGGCTATGCGCTCGCCTGGCTAATTCGCTAATCCATTGCAAACCGCAGGCACTGCAGCAAATCGACGCCTCTACCGGCTTCAGATCGATTCCACAACCTCAGAGAGCATATCCCTGACCTTCCCGGCAACCTGCTTGAGCTCGTCATTATCGATGGCGCTCATGGAAGCCAATGGATCCACTGCACTTACCTCAATGCCCTCCGAAACCTCACGAAGAATAACGTTGCAAGGCAGCATGGCACCCACGCGAGGCTCCACACCGATGGCTTCCCAGGCCATGCCAGGATTGCAGGCCCCGAGAATCCGATAGGCCTGCATATCCTTGTCCAGCTTTTTCTTCATGGTGGCTTTGACATCAATTTCTGTCAGCACACCGAACCCGTGATCAGTGAGGGCCTGACGCGCTCTTCTGTCCACGTCCTCGAAATCGACATCTTTGATAACTTGATCGATCGTGTATGACATAGCTACCTCCAATGATTCAGAAGTTCATTGCTTTGACCCGAGTTTCACCACCCTCAAACGCAGCGCATTCACGATCACGCTGACCGAGGACAGCGACATGGCGGCCGCTGCAAAAATGGGCGACAGCAGTATCCCGAAAAACGGGTACAAAACCCCTGCCGCTATCGGAACACCGGCGGAGTTGTAAACGAAGGCGAAAAACAGGTTCTGACGGATATTGCGCATGGTCGCCAGAGACAAACGGCGCGCCTCGACAATGCCCATCAGGTCGCCGCGTAGCAGCGTAATGCCGGCGCTTTCGATGGCGACATCGGTCCCGGTGCCCATGGCCACACCGACATCCGCCGTTGCCAGTGCAGGCGCATCGTTTACGCCGTCACCCGCCATCACGACAACACGGCCTTCGTCTTTCAGGCGCTGGACGATCTTGCCCTTATCTTCCGGCAGGACTTCCGCTTCCACTTCGTCGATATGCAGTTTTCGGGCAACTGCTTCAGCTGAAGTGCGGTTATCGCCGGTCAGCATGACCACCCGGATGCCGTCTTTTTGCAGCGCGGAAATAGCGGCTTCGGTGGTTTCCTTGACCGGATCGGCAATCGCCAGCAACCCTGCGACGTTTCCGTCGACAGCAGCAAAAATCACGGTAGCACCATCTTTTCGGAGCTGGTCGGCGTCGCCGTCAAATCGCGTGGTGTCGACATTTTCCGACTCCATGAGAAGGCGGTTACCAAGTAGCACCCGCTTGCCGTCTATTCGACCGGTAACCCCTTTACCATTCGGAGAGTCAAAGTCTTCCGCATCCGGAAGCTTCAGGTCCATGCCCTTGGCTTTATCGAGTATGGCGTGAGCCAGTGGGTGCTCACTGCCTTTCTCCAGGCCGCCTGCATAACGCATGAGACTACTGTCATCGAACCCGTTGGCCGCGACAAGCCGGGTGACTTGCGGCTTGCCCTCTGTCAGCGTGCCGGTTTTATCCACCACCACGGTGTCCACCTTCTCCATACGCTCCAAGGCTTCCGCATCGCGAATCAGAACGCCACTTTGAGCACCGCGTCCGACACCCACCATGATGGACATGGGCGTCGCCAAGCCAAGTGCGCAAGGGCAGGCAATGATCAGAACACTGACCGCTGCAATCAGCCCGAACGCCATAGGCGGTGCGGGTCCAAAGAAGGACCAAGCAATAAAGGCGACAATAGCAATCACAATAACTGCCGGCACAAACCAGCCTGCTACCTTGTCAGCCAGCCCCTGGATCGGTGCGCGGCTGCGTTGGGCGCTGGCCACCATCTGCACGATTTGGGAAAGCATGGTGTCCCGGCCAACCTTGTCGGCCCGCATGATAAAGCTGCCCTGCTGGTTGATACTGCCGCCGATCACCTGGTCGCCGGATTTTTTGCTGACTGCCAAAGGCTCACCGGTCACCATGGATTCATCCACGTTGGAGCTGCCTTCAAGCACCTCGCCGTCCAACGGCACCTTGTCTCCAGGACGCACCCGCAGGCGGTCACCGACCTTGACCTGATCAAGCGACACATCGGATTCGCTGCCATCGTCGTCCAGTTTTCTGGCCGTCGCCGGTGCCAGATCCAGCAGGGCCTTGATGGCACCAGAGGTTTTCTCTCTGGCGCGCAATTCCAGCACCTGCCCCAGCAGCACCAGCACCACGATGACAGCAGCCGCCTCGAAGTAGACGGCGACCGACCCGTCTTCCTGCCGGAAGGCGCCTGGGAAGATCTGCGGCGCCAGGGTCGCCACCAGGCTGTAGATCAGCGCGACGCCGGTACCAATGGCAATGAGCGTAAACATGTTCAAGTTACGGCTAACCACGGATTTCCAACCCCGGACGAAGAAGGGCCAACCGCACCAGAGCACCACAGGCGTTGCCAGCACCAGTTGAATCCAGTTGGACATCTGCGGGGCTATAATGTGATCGAGTCCGGTGAGGTGCCCACCCATCTCCAGTACCAGTACAGGCAGGGCCAGCACCAGGCCGATCCAGAATCGGCGGGTCATGTCTTTGAGTTCTTCCGAAGGCCCGTCGTCCAGGCTTACCTGCTCGGGCTCTAGGGCCATGCCGCAGATTGGGCAGTCCCCTGGCCCTTGCTGCCGAATCTCGGGGTGCATGGGACAGGTATACATAGTGCCCGGCGCTACCGGCTCTTGCTGTTTCTTTTCCCAATCGAGGTACTGCTCAGGGTCCTCGTCGAATTTGGACTGGCAACGCGACGAGCAGAAGTACCAGGTTTTACCGCCATGCTGGCTGCGGTGTTCCGCGGTATGCGGATCGACTGCCATGCCGCAAACCGGATCCTTGGCGGTGTGCCCGCCAGGTTCTTTATCGGCGTGGTGATCGTGGTCATGGGCGTGATGGTGCTCAGCCATTCTGTTCTCCTGTTTTATCGGCGGGCCAGTCTGCAAATGCAATGAAATACAGCAGAACCAGATTGACGATAGGGATCAGTATCAGTACACCCATCCACCCCGGATACCCCGTGCGCTGGCAAATACGCCAGGCCGGAATGACGACCACAATGGCAATCACCAGCATCCACAGCCAGTGGCCTGCCCACATGGTGTTCCCGAACATGTTATCTCCCATCATGGCAATAGCCTCTCTTCCTGATTCTGGTTAATGGTGACGATGCGCGTGACTCTCTTCCTGTTTCGCTTGCGCGGATTCCGGCGATCTTTTCAGGAAAATCTGCTCGGAGACTGCAAGCACAATCATGGTGACCACTGCCACGCCGATGACGAACGGGTCCGTATTCAGTTTTACCCAGACAAAGCCGCCCAGAGCCAAAAGATCCAACAAGATGGCTGTAGTTGGCACCCAGGTGTTGGCCTTAATGTCTTTGCGAAGATAGCGCAGTACACCCCAGTGAATGGCAATGTCCATAATCAGGTAAAACACGATACCCAGCGCGGCAATTCGTGACAGATCAAAGAAGGCGGTGAGGATCAGCCCCAGGACAACGGTATACACCAGTGTGTGTTTCTGGATGCTGCCGGGCATGCCAAAATGCCGATGTGGTACGAGCTTCATCTCCGTCAGCATCGCCAACATGCGGGACACAGCAAATACACTGGCCAGAATTCCTCCCGCCGTGGCCATCATGGCAATCGCAACAGTAAACCAGACGCCGTATTCGCCGAGAGCGGGGCGTGCAGCAGCGGCGAGAGAGTAATCCTGCGTTTCGATAATTTCAGCCAGAGATAGATTGCTGGCGACCGCGAAGCCCACCAGCGTGTAGATCACCACGCAGGCGGCAATGGAAATCACGATGGCGCGCCCGACGTTTCGCTTTGGGTCGATGACTTCCGAACCACTGTTGGTGATGGTCGTAAAGCCTTTGAACGCCAGAATCCCCAGTG
>JAEPMM010000314.1 GCA_017643965.1 Marinobacter sp. | reverse complement strand
GCAGGCGATACTGCTGGCCGGCATACTCGTACATGGGGGCATCCGGCTTGTAGTATTCCTCGAGTTCGTAGGTGCTGACCCGCACGATACCCTCGATGGTGTTCAGCGGTATGGCGTAGAAGTCCTCACCGGTGGAGACCATCAGTGCCCGGTTAACCGATACGGTAAACGGCAGCCGCACGGTAAAGGTGGTGCCTTTGCCGACGGTGGAGTCGATGTCGAGGCTGCCGCCGAGCTGTTTGATCTCGCTGGCCACCACGTCCATGCCGACACCGCGGCCGGAAATCTGGGTGACCTGCTGGGCGGTGGAGAAGCCCGGTTGCAGGATGAACTGCAGGATTTCCCGCTCACTCAGTTCTTCATCCTTGCCCAGCATGCCCTGGCGAATGGCCTTGTCACGGATCACGTTGGACGGAATGCCGGCACCGTCGTCGATCATCCGCAGCACCACATCACCGCCTTCGCGGGTCAGCGACAAGGTGACCTCACCGGTGTCCGGCTTGCCGGATTTCTTGCGATCGGCCGGCGTTTCAATGCCGTGGTCGAGGGCGTTGCGCAGCATATGCTCCAGCGGCGCGATCATCCGCTCGAGAATGTTGCGGTCCATTTCCCCTTCCGGGTTGCGGACGTCGAATTCCACCTTCTTGCCCAGCTCACCGCTGATCTGGCGAACGATCCGGCGCAGGCGCGGCACCATCGAGGAGAACGGAATCATCCGGGTCTTCATCAGACCTTCCTGGAGTTCCGTGTTGATTCGGGACTGCTGCACCAGCAGGGTCTCAGTGTCTCGCACCCGGTCAGACAGAGTTTCCCGCAAGTCGGCAAGGTCTGACGACGACTCGGTCAGTGCCCGCGACAGCTGCTGGATCGAAGAGTAGCGGTCCATTTCCAGCGGATCGAAATCGTCGCCGTAGTCTGGCCCGTGTTCCTTTTCCGCACGGAACAGGATCTGGGTTTCGGTCTCGATTTCCATGCGTCGCAACTGCTCGCGCAGACGCTCGATGGTGGCGGCCATTTCATCCAGGGTGTGGCTGAAATCGCTGCTTTGCTGCTCGAGACGGCCCCGGGTAATACTGGTCTCACCAGCCAGGTTGACCAGTTCGTCCAGCAACGGTGCCGATACCCGGATGGTTTCCTGGGCAGCACGTTGCGCCTCAGCGGCTTTGTTGCGCGGCTTGGCGAGGCGTTTTCCGGACTGCGGAGCCGGCGCCGGTTCCGCCGGTTTGGCGGCCGCGGGGGCCGGTGTGCCGGTGGGCGGTTCCGGCTCCTGTTTCTGTTCCTGTGCCGGTGCCGGCATCGGGCTGCCCTGTTCAACGCTCTGGCGAATGCCGCCCACTAACGCCACGATGGCGTCGTGATCGGCGGTGATGGCTTGCCAGGTGCTGTCGTCCGGGGCGTTGCCACCAAGATCAATGAGCCGGGTTTCAAAGGCGTGGGCCTTGTCGCCCAGTTCGCGCAGTTGTGACAGGCGCGCGCCACCCTTGAGTGTATGCAGCGCCCGCTGGGCTTCCTGATTGAAATGGTGGTTGGTCGGTTCCTTGCGCCAGTCGTCAAGCAGGTGTTCGAGCTGGTCGAGAATTTCCCCGGCCTCTTCCAGGAAAATCTCCAGGACTTCCGGGTCCACCTCGGACTCTTCGGATTCCGTCGGCTCAGCCCGAGTGTCCTCTGCGTCCCGATGGGCGTCGCGGAAGGCACGCAACAGATCGCTATCGGCCACCGGCTTTCCGCCTTCTTCCAGGCTGGTCAGCATCTCTTTCAGGCGGGTGAGTGCCCGGTCACTGAGGGTCAGCAGGATGGCCTGATTGCTGTCGCCGCTGATCAGCGGGTCGAGGGCGTCGGCCCAGGCTTCCGCGAGATCGGCAATCGGATCCACATCCGACAGGCGTGCACCGCCCTTCAGGGTGTGCAGCTCCTGTTGCAACTGGGTCACACCGGTGAGCTCGTCCGGTTCCTCGCGCCATTGGGCCAGGCATTCACTGATCGCGCCCTGAATCTCCAGGCCCTCATCGAGGAAGATGCCGATCAGTTCGTCGTCGGTGGCCTCGGGAATGGCCTCCGCCATGGCCGGCGACAGATCGAAGTCGTCGCTGTCGGCAGGCTCCGGCCGCGTCTTGGCCGGTTCCTCTGTTTCGGTCTGATCCTCGTTCGCCAGGGGCTCACCGGCAAGAATCGCTTTCACCTGCGCCACCAGTTCGTCCGCCGGCGGGCACGGCCGCTGGGTGGCGACCTGTTCCACCATCTGGGCGAGGCGGTCATGACAGGCGAACAGCAGATCGTTCATGGCGTCACTGGCGTCCAGCTGACCTTCCGCTACCTTCTCGAACAGATCCTCGAGGACGTGGGTCAGGTCGCCGATGGCATCGACACCGGCCATGCGGGCGCCACCCTTGAGGGTGTGCACATCCCGTTGCAGTTCGGCGGCAACGTCCCGGTTGGAGGGGTCTTCACTCCAGGTGTGCAGGGCGCTGCCGGTGGAATTAATCAGATCGTAGGCTTCTTCCAGGAAGATACCGACCAGCTCCGGGTCCATATGCGACAGATCAGCGGCCCGAAGCTCGTCGTCGGCCTGATCCGTTGTCGGTTCATCGTCACCGCCGGCAGGTTCGTCCAGATCCGGCAACGGCAATGCGTCATCGGTGTCGGACTCTGCGGTTTTGACGTCGGTCACCGGCCGTGAGCCGGTCGCGCTGTCCATGTACTGATGGATTTCACCGATAAGATCCGGCGCCGGGCGCGGGGTCTCCTGTTGTTCCAGGGCGTCCACCATCCCGGCGAGGCGGTCATGGCTGCGGAACAGCAGGTCGGACAGTTCATCGGTGATCGAGAGCCGTTGCTCGGTCAGCCCCTCGAACAGGGTCTCCAGCTCGTGGGAGAGATCGCCGACCGCGGGAATGTCCGCCAGGCGGGCGCCCCCCTTGAGGGTGTGCAGATCCCGCTGGAGCAGGCGTAACTGGTCGAGGTTGCCGGTGTTGTCGCTCCAGCTCTGGAGTGTTTCCGCGGAACTGTTGATCAGGTCACGGGCTTCTTCCAGGAAGATTTCCGCCAGTTCCTGATCCATCTCGTCGTCGGTGTCGGCATCGGCTTCGATGTCGGCTTCATGCTGTTCCTGGGGCGGCTCCTCGACGGCAGGGGTCGGCAGCTCGGCTTCGTCCAGGTCGAAACTGAGGTCGATTTCTTCCAGGTCGTTGGTGAACTCCTGCTCGAACGGGTCGGGTTCTGTCGGCGCGGGCTCCCCTGCGTCGGCAATCAGGGCCTCCAGTTCGCCGATCAGTTCATCACCGGACTCGGTGGCCAGGCCGGCGGCGACCTGATCCATCATGTTGATCAGTTGCTCGTGGGCGGCGCGTACGGCGGTGAAGAACGTGTCGTCCGGCGTCACGGTGCCGGCGGCGGCCTGCTCATAGGTCTGTGACAGCGCCGCCGACAGGCCTGCCACATCGGCCAGGCCAGCGTCACGGGCGCCTGCGGTGAGCTGCTGAAGCTCGGTGCGCAGGGTTTCAACCGCGGCAATCCGCGCCGGGTCTGCCGCCCAGTCGTCCAGAATGCGGTCGGCGTCGAGCAGAATATCCAGCCCCTCATTGAGGAACAGTTGCACCAGTTGCGGTGCAGACGGCTGGGTGGTCTGCTTGTTGTCGGCACTGGTGTAGCTGCGCAGGGTGTCGGCAGAAATCTGCGCCAGTCGCCCGAGATAGTCGTCGGTGCCCGCCAGCGGTGCTTGTGGGTCCGCTCTGAGCTGGCTCAGGCCCTGATTGAGAAACTCACAGGCGTCGGCAATCAGCCCGGTGACCTCACGATCAGCCCGCTTGTTCTGGGCGCGCGCCTCCTTGACGAAACGCTCCAGCGGCGTAATGACCGCGGCGATGGGCGCGATGCCGGCAGTGTGTGCGCTGCCCTTGAGGGTATGCAGTGCCCGTGACAGATCGTCGGTGTAGGCAACCGTGGCCTTGTCGCCCGCGCCTTCCAGGAAGGCCTGCAGCGTTTGCAGGTGGGTCTCCGCTTCACTCTCGAAAATGTCCAGCAGAACCGGATCAACACCGTTCTCGTCGACATCGGAGATCAGCGGCAGCAGTTCCTCGTTGTCGCTGTAGGCGCCGGTGTCTGTCGTTTCCGACGCCGGCATGCTGGAGGCGTCGGGAATCTCGCCGTTGGCCAGCGCGGTGGCACGGGCTTCGAGCGCGGTAATGTCCAGGCTCGGTGCACGGCGCTTCTCGAAATCCTCCACCAGCGCAGGCAGCACTGCGGTGACATCGTCCAGCAGGGTGGCGATGTCATCGTTCATGAAGATGCTGCCATCGATGACCCGATTCAGCATGTTCTCAACCG
>JAEPMM010000192.1 GCA_017643965.1 Marinobacter sp. | reverse complement strand
CCCCGGTAACGGGCGCAGATCAAAATGCAATTCGCACTGGGCGCAGATCCGGTTGGGGTTGTCACCGCCGTGAATGCAGCCGAGGTTCATGGTCGGTACCTGCACCTCGAAATTCGGGTTCCGGTATTGCGCCTGCCAGCCCGACCGCAGCGCCAGCAATTCGCCGAGGGCCTCGTGCATGCCCTCCATGGCATTGCGGCCAAGCGCCGGATTCGACGAGTGCCCGGACTGGCCCTCGAACTTCAGCCGCTCCATCATGATGCCCTTGTGCATGCGCACCGGCTTCAGCCCCGTGGGCTCGCCAATCACCGCGTAACGGGCTTTCGGCCGCCCTGCCTCCGCCAGCGCCCGGGCACCGTTCATCGAGCTTTCCTCGTCGGCGGTGGCCAGAATGATCAGCGGCTGTTGCAGCTTCTGACCGGTGAACGCCCGCGCCGCTTCGATGGCCAGCGGGAAAAACCCCTTCATGTCGCAGGTGCCCAACCCGTACCAGCGGTTGTCACGCTCGGTCAGGGTGAAGGGATCGCTCTGCCAGCGCTTGTCGTCGAAGGGTACGGTATCGGTGTGCCCCGAAAGCACCAGGCCGCCGGGGCCGCTGCCCAGGGTGGCAATCAGGTTGTACTTACCCGGCATGCCGGGCACCGGCATCATCTCAACGGCAAAACCCAGCGGCTCCAGCCACTCGGCGAGCGTGCGCACGACCGCCTCATTGCTGTGATCCCACTCGGGAGTCGCGCTGCTGATGGAGGGCAAGGCGATCAGCGTGGTCAGCATGTCGCGAATGCCCGGAACAACGTCGGTTTTCACTGTGGACTCAGACATAGAACAATTCCCTGATCCGGTTCCGGATCAACGGGTCTGGCCGCGCCGCCAGACCTCAAATGACTCGATGGCGCGAATAACGATCGGGTAGGCGACTTCGCCGCCACCCACAATACGGGCAATCTCCAGGGTCTGCTCTCCGACACTGGCCAATCGTCCCTCCACCACATTGCCGTTGGACAAGGTGGCCTTCACCGTGCGCCCGGTCCAGCGGCCGGCTTCGGCGACGTCAGCGGGGTACCAGCCCGCCACCTCGCCGTCTTCACCTTCCGGCACCAGGGGCTGAACCGCCTCCCCGACAACGGTCGACTCGGGGGGCTGAACCGCCCTCAAAAAAACATCCGGCACCACCTGTTCATTGTACCTGACGGCCAGGGTTGCGGACTGTTCCCCGTCCGGCTCCCGCACCGGCACACCCATCAGCTTTTCGCCGGGCACCAGCGTTAGGGTCAGCTCACCGCCCTCCGTCAGCCATTGCCGATACAGCGCCAGCAGCTGTGGGCTGGCCTCGTAACCCCGTGCATTCAGCCCGGAGCGAAACGCCTCCATCACGATTTCGGTCCACTCCTCGGTGGCAACGGCAGATTCGCGGGCGCAGTAAGCGGCGATCCGCCGCATCAGACCACCGTCACGGAGGATGACCCGCACGGGTCCGTCGGCGCCCTGAATCGGCGAATCGGGGTTCAACACATCAAGGCGGGCGCCGGGCCAGCGGACTTCCAGACTGCCGGCCCGATCCGTGGTGATTTCCAGGTACAGATCCCCGGGCTGCTGCCGGATCAGCATTTCGCCGGCAATGCCGTCCATCCCCATTCTCACCAGGTCGCCGCTGCCCAGCTGTTGGCGGTGGTCGGGACCACACACCGGCGCAAACAGGGTGTCACTGCCGTCACCCCCGTCAGTGACCCAGTTGCGGAACATGCTGGCCTCGAGAATCACGCCCAGCTGCTCTCCCCGCAGGGTCCACGAGGGTGGCAGCGCTGACGGATCCAGCAGCGTCTTCAGCAGATTCACCGGCGAGCCGGCATCAAAGATTATCCGTCCGGCCCGCAGCGGGCCGGCCAGGCGGAAATCCTGATAACTGGCGTCGTTAAGCAGCAGACGCCCTTCAATACCCGAGCTGATCGAGCCCCGCTCGATCACGCCCACGTGCTCCATGGCCGCCCGGGCATCGGCGAGGCGCTGGTCCGCCAGCCACCAAACCGATGCCTTGAACAGCACCCAGCCGAACAGCAGTACGATTACCACAAAAGTCAGCAGGCGTTTCATCCATTCATCCTCATGCCGGGCCGTGCGACCGGAGACCCATCAGTTGCGGGAAATCAGTGTCCCCACACCCTCATCGGTGAATATCTCCAGCAGGGTGGCGTGCGCCACCCGGCCGTCGATGATGTGTGAAGTGCGCACGCCATTTTCCACCGCACTCAGCGCGCAACGGATCTTCGGCAGCATGCCGCCATGGATGGTGCCATCCTCGATCAGATCGTTGACCTGCTTCGCGGTCAGGCCGGTCAGCACCTTGTCTTCTTTGCTCTTGAGGCCGGACACGTTGGTCAGCAGGATCAGCTTTTCGGCTTTCATGGCCTCTGCCACCTTACCCGCCACCAGATCGGCATTGATGTTGTAGGACGCGCCATCGGGGCCCACGCCGATCGGTGCGATCACCGGAATCACGTTGCTGCGGGTCAGCATGTCGATGACTTCCACGTTGACGCTGGCAACCTCGCCCACATGACCGATGTCGATGATCTCCGGCCGCTCCAGCTCCGGGGAACGGTCGAATACCTCGAGCTTGCGGGCACGGATCAGGTTGGCATCCTTGCCGGTCAGGCCCACGGCAGTGCCGCCCTGGGCGTTAATCAGTGACACAATTTCCTTGTTCACCTGACCGCCGAGCACCATTTCCACGATATCCATGGTTTCGCTGTCGGTCACCCGCATGCCGTTGACGAAGCGGGACTTGATGTTCAACCGCTCCAGCAACCCACCGATTTGCGGGCCGCCGCCGTGCACCACGATCGGGTTGATGCCCACCAGCTTCATCAGCACCACGTCGCGGGCGAAGCTGCTCTTGAGCTCTTCGTTCTCCATGGCGTTACCGCCGTACTTGATGACCACGGTTTTTCCGGTAAATCGCTGAATGTAGGGCAAGCCCTTACTCAGTACGGACGCCACCTGCATTGCTGTTTCACGATCCAGTGCCATGTTGCTGCCTTCGCCTTTCCAAACGGTCGGTTTACGTTATTTCAGATTGCTGTATCTGTGCCCCGGGTGGTCATCAGAAACCCGCCACCAGGTCCGGAGCCACTTTCTGTAGCTGATCACGGAACACCTGTTTGATGCGCTCCAGCGCCTCCTCGGTTTCCGCCTCGAACCTCAGCACCAGCACCGGGGTGGTGTTCGACGCCCGGCACAAGCCCCAGCCGTCGGCATAGTCCACGCGGATGCCATCGATGGTGCTGATATTGCCATCGCCGAACGCCCCTTCCTTGCCCAGGCGCGCCACCAGCTCGAACTTGGTGTCTTCGGTCACGTCCACATTCAGCTCGGGCGTACTGATATCTTCCGGGAAATCCTCGAACACCTCATCGCTGTGGCGGTCCTCAATGCCCAGAATTTCCAGCAACCGGGCGGCCGAATACAGACCGTCATCGAATCCGTACCAGCGTTCGCCGAAGAAGATGTGGCCGCTCATCTCGCCGGCCAGCAACGCCCCGGTTTCCTTCATCTTCGCCTTCATCAGCGAGTGTCCGGTTTTCCACATGATCGGGCGACCCCCGGCTTCGGAAATCACGCCCGCCAGGCGGCGGCTGCACTTGACGTCGTAGAGCACGTCAGCCCCCGGATTGCGCGACACCACGTCGCGGGCAAACAGCATCAGCAGGCGGTCGGGCCAGATGATCTTGCCGGTGTTGGTGACCACCCCCAGGCGGTCTCCGTCACCATCGAAGGCCAGGCCAATGTCCGCTTTTTCCGCCTGAACCCGGGCAATCAGGTCCGCCAGGTTGGCCGGCTTGCCGGGATCCGGGTGGTGGTTGGGGAAATCGCCATCCACCTCGCAATACAGGGGAATCACATCACAGCCGAGCTCTTCCACCAGCATGGGTGCCAGCTCTCCGGCGATGCCGTTACCGGCGTCCAGCACCACCTTCAGGGGCGCAGCCACGGCAATGTCGCCCACAATGCGATCCAGATAGGCGCGCCGGACATCCTCGGACGACTGGGCTCCCTGGCCATTGGCCAGATCGCCGGTCTGGATCCGCTGCAGCAGCTTCTGGATGGCGTCGCCGGACAGAGTCTCCCCGCCCAGCATGATTTTCAGGCCGTTGTAGTTGGCCGGGTTGTGACTACCGGTCACCATCACCCCGGAACCGGTCTGCAGTTTGTGGGTGGCAAAATACAGCACCGGCGTGGGTACCGCCCCCACGTGGACCACATTGCAGCCGGCCGACATGATGCCCCGGGCCACGGCGTCCGCGAGATCGGGACTGGAGTGGCGGCCATCGTAGCCAATGCAGATCCTGTCCACGCCCCGCTGCGCCGCTTCGCTGCCGATGGCGCGGCCGATGGTATACACAATATCCTCCGACAGGGTGTCACCCACAATGCCCCGTATGTCGTAGGCGCGGAAGATGCCGGCAGGCACCGTGACCGATGGCGGCGCCGTCTCCTGCACCGCCGGCGCCGGAGAGGTCTCTCCGAGGCGGTCATCCGCGGTGCCTCCGCCGAAACCCAGAACGTCGTCATCACCGTCGAGCATGTCGATGTCGAGCATGTCCTTTTCCTGGAACAACGGCTCGTCGGTCTCTGCCAGCGCCGGTTTTGACGCTCCCTTCGCCGGCCGGGCCGACTCGGAGGCTTTCGCCATCCGCTTATCCACCATCTGGGACAACCGCTGCAGGACCTCGCCGGTGGACGCCACCATGTCCCACCTGAGCGTGGGCAGCTTCAATCGTTCACCCCCGAACACCTTCTGCGCCCATTGGGTGAGCGCGGTCACATCCTGACGGATACTCCGCTGGGCCCCGCCCAGCAGCACCCACACCACAATCGCCGCAACCAGCACCGGAGCCAGCACCAGAATCAGTGCGAGCGTGGCGTTGACCACCGGAGCGGGGGCCGAGGCCGGTTTGTAGCTGATGGACCAGTCCGGCGCACCGAGCCCCCGCTCCAGCGCGGCGCCGCCGCCGGCCCCATTGCTGACCACCACCCGGGAGCTGCCTCCGACCGTCTGCACCAACGCCAGCTGCCCGCCAAGCTGCTCATTATTCACCGCCAGCAACGGCTGCAGCTGTGCTGCATCGAACACCACCAGCATGCTGCCGGCCATGGCCTGATTATTCGGGTTACGGATAGGCGCGGCCAGTTGGAAATACCACTGGTTATCGCGGGGAAAGGCGTCGGGGTGCAACGAACGCCCGGATTCGGCCCTTCGGGCCAGGTCGAGGCCGGCAAACCCGAGGGTGTCCGAGCCACTGGCACTGCGGGGAATATCGCCATAGGGGAAAAGATGAACCGCACGCACCCCGGGCAACGCACCGGCAAGCTCATCCTCTACCGCCTGCCTGCCCTGCGGGCTGGCCAGCGCCTCGCGCACGTGACCCTGCGCTGCCAGGCCGGACACCGCGGCCTGCAACAGCGCCACGTGTTGATTCAGGCGATTGGCCGCAGTGTCGACCTCAACCGCCGCCTGCAACTGCGCACGGCGCGATTCCGCCGGTCCGGCAATCAGGAAATGGATCAGCCCGGCCGCCAGCAAACCGGCCACAAACACCACCGCCGCCTGGGTTCCGGCCACCGAGCCCAGATGCTTCAGGCGTGGACCGCTGGCGGCTTTTTTTCTCGACTTCGGTTCTGCCGGCGACGGCTTTCCGGATTGGTCGGCCACGGCGTCATCCGGTTTCTTCTTTTTACCCAGCTTCATGAGTCCATCCTGCACTTATAATTTTTTCCCGAGGCAACGAGCTATCAGCCAAGTATAGACGCCCGATGCTTTTTCTGCGTTTACAGTCTGTTACCGGCTTATCGCGTGCCGGTTGAGCCAAAACCACCGGCACCACGGTCACTGGCGTCGAAGGCATCGACCACTTCAAAATCCGCCTGGACTACCGGCACCAGCACCAACTGCGCCAGCCGCTCACCGATGTCGATGGTGAACTCGCTTTGCCCCCGGTTCCAGCACGACACCATCAGTTCGCCCTGGTAATCCGAGTCAATCAGACCGACCAGGTTGCCCAGCACAATACCGTGCTTGTGGCCCAGACCGCTGCGGGGCAGGATGACGGCCGCCAGTGACGGATCGGCGATGTGAATCGACAGGCCGGTTCTGATCAGCTCGGTATCGCCCGGCTTCAGGGTCAACGGCTGCTCCAGGCAGGCCCGCAGGTCCAGCCCTGCTGAGCCCTCGGTGGCGTATTCCGGAAACGCGATGGTGTCACCGATTCTGGGGTCCAGAATGCGGACCTGAAGTGTTTTGCGTGTCATGAAAGTTCCTGTCGGTAGGGTTTCAGAGAAATGCGGTTCAGGGCAGTTGCCCGGCGATCAGTGCGATCAGCCGGCGCGCAATACCGGTTTTGCTCTCCGGCCCGATGGCCTGCTGACCACCCGGCCAGAACACGGTGACGGCGTTGCGATCACTGTTGAAGCCCAACCCGGGCACGGAGACATCGTTGGCGACAATCATGTGCAGCTTCTTGCGTGCCATCTTGTCGCGGGCGTAAT
>JAEPMM010000077.1 GCA_017643965.1 Marinobacter sp. | reverse complement strand
TGGGTTGCCTTGACGAGGTCTTCCGCGTCCGCTGAGCTCAGTTCCAGGGTGACGGCACGAACAATCACCGGCTTGTCTTTCTCCGGCGATGCACTCTGATCCACCGCCAGCACCTTGACGTTCTCCAGCAGCGTGCGGGATTGGTAGCGGCGGTTACCCACGGGCACGGCGGCCACCACATCAACCCGGTTGCCCGGCATCAGGAAGCCGGCAACCCCGATGACATCGTTTACCCGAACCGTAACCGCCCGCTTGCTGGGCGCGATCACGGCGGACAGCGCGCTGCCACCAGAAAACGCAGCCACTTTTTCCCGCATAATCACTTCGCCCGGGTAAATGGTGCTCATGGCCACCGTGCTCTCGATCTCCACCGGATCACGGTAGGCGCCGGCAGGCACCATGGATTTGGGCATGGTGGAGACCCGGAGATCACTGGCCTCCAACTTTTTACCGAAGGGAATCTGAAGCGCGGCCACCACGACCGGAACGCCATTTTCTTCAGTGGGTGTGGCCAGCCGGTCAACGGCCCAGCCCCTGGCCAGCCAGGCGGCAGACAACCCCATGGCGAGGGCAAAGAAAAGCATCAGTACGGTTCTTGACTTGAACATAGCGGTCACCCCACGTTATCCAGCTGAACGAAATAGTTTTGCCAGGCCCAGCGGATTGACTCCGGGCTCAGCCGGGCCGGCAACCCGCGGTACCGGCAGTAATCACCCACCAGGCCAAGCAGATCGCGGGGATGGCAGGGCAACAGGGTGTTTCCCTGTGTCGGGTACAACTCTGTCATCATGGTCCGGGTAACGTCGGGATCGTCTTCAATCCCCAGGTCCTGGCAGACCTGGCCCCACAACCGCAGGTACGGTTCCGGGGCCAGGGTGGTGAAACCGATCTTGTGGCCGATCCGGCGCAGGAACGCCTCGTCGGCCAGCTCGAGCGGGTTCAGGTTGGTGGAAAAGATCAGCAGCATGTCGAACGGCACCGCAAAGTGCTGTCCGGCGCGAAGGTTGAGAAAGTCCCGCTTCTCCTCCATGGGCACGATCCAGCGGTTCAGCAGGTCAACATGGGACACCCGCTGGCGGCCAAGATCGTCAATCAGCAACAGGCCATTGCTGGCCTTGAGCTGAATAGGTGCCTGGTACTGTTTGCGCTGCTCATCGAATTTCAGGTCGAGCATGTCGAGCGTCAGTTCGCCGCCGGTGGTCACTTGCGGGCGGTGACAAAGCACGTAGCGGGGATCGTGGCCATGGCTCAGATGCACCGGATCCTGTGCGTGCCCATGGACCGGGTGATGGAACTCGGGATCGAACAGGCTGATGACCGTGTCGCCCACCAGAATGGAGTAAGGCACATACACCGGTCCGGTCAGCAACCGCACCAGTTGGCGGGAAATATAACTTTTGCCGCTGCCTGCCGGTCCGTAGATAAAAATGGCCCGGCCGGAATGCACCGCCGGGCCCAGCCGGGCCAACAGGTGCTCGTCCACCACGGTGTCATGGAACAGCCGGTGTATGGACTCCTCGGTGACCACGCACCGGGACACTGACTGCCGCCGAACCAGAGCCTCATAATCCGCCAACAGCACCGGCGCCGGGCCGCTATAACCGTCCCGTGACAGCGCATCCAGTGCGCTGGCGCGACCGCGGTCAGTCAGCGCATAGCGAAGGCCGCGATCTGAGAGATCCGCACTGCGGCTTTCAACTTTCGCCTCCTGGCGCAACAGGTTGATCACCGGCTCCAGCACGGCACCGGGCAACGCCAGATGATGCGACAGCTGTTGCAGGGTCTGGTTGCTGACCAGATTCAGGTGCTTGAGCAGCAGATCCGCCACAAAGAAATGATCGAGGCCGGTCTCTTCCAGGGTATGGGGCCTCGCGATGCCACTGGGCGGCCTAGGTTCCGTGCTCTGGCTCTCTGAGTTCGCGAGTTCGACTTCCATGGCTCACTCCTTCCGATGCAATAAGGGTTCAGCGTCAAATCACTGCCAGGGCCGTTCCACAGGCAATGGCCAGCGCGTACGGGAACCGCAGCCCGGCCGCTTCGCCGGGTTCCGGCGGCAAATACTGTGGCTGGCGGGCGGCCAGCAGTGTGATCATGGGGGTGTAACGCCGTGCCATCGCCGGCAACCCGCCGCGGGCGGTAATGTAGAAAAGCGCCAGGATGCCGCCGGCAATGATGGTCATGAGTGCGGCGATAAAGACAAGCTTGGGGCCAACAACCGCGCCCACAGCGGCGAGCAACTTGACGTCACCGGCGCCCATTTTTCCGAAGGCGTATAGCGGGATGAAACACAGGAAACCGACCAACAATCCGCTGGCCGACAACAACACGCCCATGTACTGGTGATTCAGAAACTGGACGACACCGCCACCGAGAATGGTGGCCAGAATCAGCCAGTTGGGGATTCTGTTGAAACACAGGTCTGTGAGGATAGCCACAGAGAGACAACCGACCAGAAAAGCCACCATTACAACGTCAATGTCCATGTCGAACTCCCTACTGCCCGGCTTTTCTGCACTCTGAATTCGGTGTTGAGACTCGGATGGGGCCCCAAATTGGCCCCATCCGGGCAAGCTTTGATTATGGTTCCCGGGGCTCTGCCCGGGCTCATCAGCCTGCTGGCACAGTGCCGCCCATAGCCTCAATCATTGCGGTAATCTGCGTAACGATGGTGTCTCCCAGCGCAGCAAAGACACCCACAACGGTCAGCACAATCAGTGAACCGGCCACTGCGTACTCAGACAGTTCCAGGCCTTCCTCATCACGGAGAAACCGGACCACGTTTTCCTTGAAGTTCTTCATTTCGTCACTCCTGCAGTCGTTAGACGAGCTTCCTTGGTATTACAGCGACAGTTCCGTGCGCTGTATCCAGAGCATAGGCAGGGGACGGTTTTTACCGATAGGAGAATTCCGGCGATAAACTAGGAGAATCTTGCAACCGGGATTCAGAGTTTGACAGGGCTGTCCGCAGAGAGCTGAAACGGAACGGTCGACTCACCACGCGCAGTGATCCAGCGGTGGCGATATTGCGACGGCGTCATCCCGGTGTGCCGGTGGAACATCTTGGTGAAGTGGGAAGCATCGTGGAACCCCACCGCCCAGCAGACATCAATGACCGAAGCACTGTTGTTGCGCAGCAGCAGTATCGCTTTTTCGATGCGCCGTTTCATGATGTAGTCCTGGAAGGTAATGCCATGCACGCGTTTGAACGCCCGGCTGAGCTGGTAACTGTTGGTGCCACACAGTTCTGCAATATCTGCCTGCATCAGTTTGTCCGACAGATGTTGCTCGATATAGGCCATGGCCGATTCAACGCATTTGTCCTCGCCCCGGTGTTTCTGGAATCGGGCATCATCAGGCAGCGGTTGTTTCTGGACGATGGTGTTACGCGGCGACCGGTTGGACGATTCCACCAGCAGCCGATCGAGCCTGTTCAGGGATTCCACCACGATGGGCGCACTGACCGGCTTTACGAAATAATCCCACACCCGCGTACGAAGGGCCCAGACCGCCAGCGCCTCGGAGTGCTGCTCGGTAAACATCAACAGGGGCACAGACGCAAACTGTTGCTTGGCTTCACTGAGTATCGACAGGCTGCTGATGTCGGGGAAATCAAACTCGAAACAGGTGATCACCCGGTCATGGGAGGCATAAACCCCGGCAAGGTCGTCCTGAATGCAGACATTCACAGTCGGGAAACGCGCAGCAATCACCCTGGCAACCGCTGGGTCTGCTCCGTACTGCGTAGCATCCACCAGCACAACGGTAGCTTTTTCCATTCCTTCAACCCCTTATTCTTCTATGATCATCGGGTCGCCAGTTCCATCTGGATCTGGAGGAAACAACATGTACTTTACGTAATGTTACAGTTACACATTTAGGCAACCGGCAAAGACATGTCAAGAGTGGGTGCACATCACATCAGGCCAACGTCCACCCCGGAAATCGTCTGAAACAGAAAGGGCTGCCCTCTCGGACAGCCCTTTCTTCTTACAAACCACGGCCTTGTGATTCGTTGTTCAGTTCAGATTTTTCTTCACGAATTTCTGCACCTCACCCACGATGCCGGACCGGAAAGCAATCACCGTGATCACGAAAATAGCGCCCAGGATCGGATCTACCCAGTCTCCCAGTGGCCCCTGGGACAACTGATACTCAAGGTTCACCACAAAGGTGGCGCCCACCACAGGCCCCAGCAATGTGCCGGTTCCACCCAGGAGCGTCATCAGGATGACCTCACCGGACATATGCCAGTGGGCGTCGTTCAGGGAAGCCAGTTGGAACACCACGGTTTTCATGGAGCCGGCCAGGCCCGCAAGGCCTGCGGAGATCACGAACGCGATGATCTTGTAGCGGTCGACGTTGTACCCCAGAGACACGGCGCGGGGCTCGTTCTGCTTGATGGCGTTAAGCACCTGACCGTAGGGCGAGTTCACGATGCGCTGGACCAGCAGGTAACCGCCAAGGAACACGGCCAGCACGAAATAGTACATGGCAACGTTGTTCTCCAGATCGATAAGACCAAACAGGTGACCACGGGGCACCCCGTGCAAGCCATCTTCACCGCCGGTGAACGGCGCCTGAACAAACACGAAGTACAGCAACTGCGCCAGCGCCAGGGTGATCATCGCAAAGTAGATGCCCTGCCTGCGAATCGCCACGATGGCAAACAGCAATCCCAACACGGTCGCTGCCGCTGTACCGGCGATAATGCCCATTTCCGTGGTAAGCCCCGAGTAACTCGACAGCAGGTACCCGGTGGTATAGCCACCTGCGGCCAGGAACGCGGCGTGGCCGAAGGACAACAGGCCGGTGAACCCCAGCAACAGGTTGAAGGCGACCGCAAACAGGGCAAAACACAGGATCTTCATCAGGAAGGTGGCGTAAATGACCGCCGGTGCCAGTATCAGCAGCGCCAGCACCACCAGATTGAAGATCATTTTCTTGCGTTGGCTGGCCTTGAGCTGGCCCAGCATGGTTTTCTGAAGTTCAGTCTGGTTGTCGGAATTGCTCATGATTACGCCTCCTTCCCGAACAGGCCCGAAGGGCGAATCAGCAGTACAATTACCATGACCAGGAAGATCACCGCAGAGGAGAATTCAGGATACACCACTTTGGTCAGGCCCTCGATGACACCCATCAGCAGCCCGGTAATGATGGCACCGGCAATGGAGCCCATGCCGCCAATGACCACCACGGCGAACACCACAATAAGAATGTTGGAGCCCATCACCGGGTTAACCGAATAGATGGGCGCAGCCAGTACGCCGGCAAAGGCCGCCAGCATGACACCGAAACCGTAGGTGAGACTGACCAGCAGGGGAACGTTGATGCCAAAGCCCTGCATCAGTTGGGAATCCTCGGTGCCGGCACGCAGATAGGCACCCAGCTTGGTTTTTTCGATCACAAACCAGGTGCCGAAACAGACCACCAGGGCAACGCAGATGACCCAGGCGCGGTAATAGGGAAGGTACATGAAATCAAGCCGGAACCCGCCCTTGAACACATCCGGCATAGCGTAACGCATGCCGGATACACCGTAGATGTTGGTGAGGATGCCCTGGATCATCAGAGCCACACCAAAGGTCAGCAACAGGCTGTAGATGTGATCCTGACCGCCGATCCGCCGCAGCAGGAAATACTCGATGGCCACGCCGAAGCAGCCAACCACCAGAGGCGCAGCTAGTAACGCCACCCAATAGTTGACGCCCATAACGTCAAACATAATGACGGTGACCATGGCGCCGAGCATGTACATGGCACCATGGGCGAAATTGATAATCTTGAGCAGGCCGAAAATAACCGCCAGCCCGAGGCTCAGCAGGGCATAAAACGAGCCATTGATAATCCCGAGCAGTAACTGGCCAAACAGCACGGCCGTGGGGATTCCCAGAATCTCGGTCATGTTACAAACTCCAAAAGCAGCGCAGCCACGGGGGGCGGATTGCGTTTCTGCAGGTCAGGGGCCGCCCCGCCGGGACAGCGAGGCGGCCCGTCAGTCAGTGCCTCAGTTACCGGACACTACCGGACACCAGCTTGCACTTGCTCTCGGACAGCGGGCGGTACGCCTCATCTCCCGGGATGGTGCGGAGAATCTTGTACAGATCCCACTCGTTTTCTGACTCTTCCGGTGTTTTTACCTCCGCCAGGTACATGTCGTGCACCATGCGGCCGTCTTCGCGGATCGTGCCATTGGTGGCAAACATGTCGTTGATGGGGGTATCCATCATCTGTTTGCGGACATCGGCGGCTTTGTCGGAACCGGTTTCCTTTACGGCGTTCAGGTACTGCATCGCGCTGGAGTAGATACCCGCATGGACCATGGTCGGGCGCACGCCGGTTTCTTCCATGAAGCGATCAGACCACTCACGGGTTTTTTCATTGAGGTCCCAGTACCAGCCGGTGGTGAGCTGGATGCCCTGGGCGGTATCAACGCCCAGAGCGTGTACGTCGGTCAGGAACAGCAACAGCGCGGCGAGGGTCTGGCCACTCTGGGTCAGGCCGAATTCTCCGGCGGTGGTGATGGCGTTGGTGGTATCGGCGCCGGCCTTTGCCAGTGCTACCACATCAGCCCCCGAAGACTGGGCCTGCAGGATGTCTGACGAGAAATCCGACGTCGGGAACGGGTGGCGGCTGGTATCGATGACTTCTCCGCCGTTTTCCTCGACCACGCGGGTCACGTCACCCTCGAGTGCGTGGCCAAAGGCGTAGTCGGCGGTCAGGATGTACCAGCTCTTGCCGCCTTCTTGCACCACGGCCTTGGCGGTACCGTTGGCCAGCGGGTATGTGTCATACACATAGTGGATGTGGTTGGGCGTGCAGTGCTCATTGGTAATGCTGGACGCGGCAGAACCGGACACCAGGCCCAGGCTGTCCGTGCCTTCCAGAAGCTTGGTCACGGCAATAGTGACGGAAGAGGCAACCAGGCCGGCCACCATGTCGACCTTGTCGTCTTCCAGCCAGCGTCTTACGGTGCTGGAGGAGGCATCCGGATTGTTGCGGTCATCGGCGGTGAGAACCTCGATCTTGGCGCCATTGACCTTGCCGCCAAAGTCCTCAATGGCCATTCTCAGGGCCGCCTCACCGTTGGGGCCAGCCAGGTCACGATAGGTGCCGGACATGTCCGCGAGATAACCGATCTTGACTGTGTTATCGGATATAGCCGCCTGGGCGCCGCCCACAAGCAGGGCCGATGCGATGGCAGATGTCAGAAGCTTTTTGGTCATTGTCATTGTTGTGTCTCCGCTACTGTCGTTCCGTTGATGTTCAGGATTCGTTCTTGTTGCTTTTTTTACATCTGTTGCACTCGTTTCTTTCTTGAGCCCGGGGTTACACCCCCAGGTACTTGTCCAGCGTCGATTGCTTGCTCTCAAGCTCGTCGGCACTGATCTCCTCCACAATCTGGCCGTGCTCCATCACGTAGTGACGATCTGCCAGGGGTGCGGCGAAATGAAAATTCTGTTCCACCAGGACAATGGTCAGGCCCTTGCTTTTGAGCTTGACCAGCACCTCGCCAAGCTTTTCCACGATGACCGGTGCCAGGCCTTCGGTAATCTCATCCAGGAGCAGCATGTTGGCACCGGTTCTCAGGATCCGCGCCATGGCCAACATCTGCTGTTCGCCGCCCGAGAGTTTGGAGCCTTGACTGGTGCGGCGCTCGTAGAGGTTCGGGAACATGGAGAAGATTTCTTCCAGCCCCATGCCTCCACTTCTCACTACCGGTGGCAGCGTGAGGTTTTCCATCACATTCAGGCCGGAAAAAATGCCCCGGTGTTCGGGGCAATACCCCACACCCAACCTCGCAATGTGGTGAGGCGCACAGCTCATGGTCTCTTCACCGTTAATCATGATCGACCCGGTGCGGCGGCCCACCATGTTCATGATGGCTTTCAGGGTTGTGCTGCGGCCGGCTCCGTTGCGGCCCAGCAGGGTGACCAGTTCTCCCCTTTTCACTTCCATGTCGATGCCATGGAGTATGTGAGATTCGCCGTAGAATGCATGCAACCCCGAGATGCGAAGCTGCTCGTAGTCCTTGCGGGAAGCCTGGCTCATTCCGCTGTCTCCTGTTTTGGGGTCGCGGTGCCACCCATATAGACCTCACGCACTCTCGGATCGTCGGAAACTTGCTGGTAATCGCCTTCGGTCAGGACAGCCCCTTGCGCCAGCACAGTGATCCGATCGCACAGTTTGCTGACCACGCTCAGGTTATGTTCCACCATCAGTACCGTGCGCCCTTCCGCCGCCTTGCGTACCAGTTCCACCACCTGATCCACGTCTTCGCTGCCCATGCCCTGGGTGGGCTCATCCAGCAACATCAGTTCTGGCTCCATCGCCAGCGTGGTGGCAAGTTCCAGGGCCCGTTTGCGACCGTAAGCCAGCTCCACGGTGATTGTGTCGGCAAAATCGGCAAGGCCGACGCTGTCCAGCAGCTCCATGCAGCGTTCATTGAGCTTGTTGAGGCTGGCGCCGGACTTCCAGAACTGAAAGCTGTTGCCCTCAAAGCTCTGCAGGGCCACGCGAATATTCTCCAGCGCCGTCATGTGAGGAAAAACGGCGGAAATCTGAAAGGAGCGCACAATGCCCCTGCGCGCGATAGCGGCAGATTTAAGTGAGGTGATGTCTTTACCGTTGAACAGGATCTTGCCACGGGTCGGAGGGAGGAACTTGGTCAGCAGGTTGAAGACGGTGGTCTTGCCCGCGCCGTTGGGTCCGATCAGGGCATGAATGTGGCCACGCTGAATATTCAGATTCACATCGTTTACGGCGACAAAGCCTTTGAACTCTTTGACCAGGCCGCGGGTTTCAAGAACGAACTGGTCACTCATCGTGTCTTGCATCAGACTATCGCTCCGGCGGAATGGAATAAGTCATGGTGGAGTGGGCCACTGGCTCCTCAATGCCCTCGGAATAGACAAACACCTCACCCACGCCCATGGTGCGCCCCACTTTCAGCATGGTCGCCCGGGCCCAGATGGGGCTGTGAGCTGCCGGCTTACGCAGAAAGTTGATGTTGAGGTTGGTGGTCACCGCCAGAGGCACCAGGCCAATCCTGCTCAGTAGCGCGGCGTAGAGGGTCAGATCCGCAAGGCCCATCATGGCCGGGCCGGCAACGGTGCCACCGGGACGCAAGTGGCCGTCATCCACATCCAGTTTCATTTCCGCCCAGCCGTCTCCAAGCTTTTGCAGGGTGCCGTAGGCGGCACCCTGGGGAAACTGCTGATCCAGAAAGGCCGTCAATTCCTCGAATGTGATTCTCATGCGTCGGTTTCATCCTTGGCACGGTTGCGCAAAACGAAGCGCTGAATCTTACCGCTGGGCGTCTTGGGCAACTCGTCCACAAAGTCGATTTCCCGGGGATAGGAGTGGGTGGACAACCTGCGCCGCACCAGTTCCTGCAGCTCGTCTTTCAGCGCCTGGTCATCGGCCGGCTCCTGCCCCGCCTTGATGACAACGTACGCCTTGATGATCGACCCCCGTTTCTCATCGGGTTTGGCAACCACGCCGGACTCGGCCACGGCGGCATGCTCCAACAGCGTACTTTCCACATCCGCAGGGCCGACCCGATAGCCAGCCGTGGTGATGATGTCATCGTCACGACCGCTGAAGGAGAAGCTGCCGTCGCCGTGGCAGATCACCATATCCCCGGTGAGGTAATACCCTTTTACAAACGGGTCTTTTTCACCCCAGGTGTAGCCATCGAAGTGGAACAGCGGGGAGGCTTTCACATCGACCGCCAGTTGACCGATCTCGCCCTCACCCACTTCCTCGTTTTTCTCGTTCAGCGCCACTACCTTATGGCCCGGCGACGAGTAGCCCATGGAGCCCTGGCGCACCGGGTGCTCGAGACCATGAAAATTGCAGCAGGTCATGCCGGTTTCGGTCTGGCCATAATGATCTTTGACCGGGCAGAAATGCCGGTTCCGGATCCAGTTCACCACTTCCGGGTTCAACGGCTCACCGGCGCTGCTGGCCACCCGAAGACCGAGGTTTTCCCCTTCGGGCAACACCTGATCGTTGGCTTTTAACAGGCGATAGGCGGTGGGCGCAGCGGCGAGGTTGGTGATCTTGTATTTGCGGATCATGTCGTAAGTGGACTCAGGCGTGAACGCGCCCGGGTTGAAATGGGTGGCATGCCCCATCATCAGCGGGCCGACAACGGCGTAATAGAGACCGTAGGCCCAGCCGGGGTCCGCCACGTTCCAGTATTTGTCGTTATCCCGCAGGTCGATGGCGAACTTCATATAGACATAGAACGCCATCAGCGCCCGGGCAGGCACGGCAACACCTTTGGCCTTGGCCACCGTGCCGGAGGTGAACATCTGCAGGAAGGGATCGGTGCCTTTATTTTAAGAAATCTTTATTTTTAAAAGTTTTTATTTTTTTTTTCTAAAGACATCTTTGATTGGATTCTTTTTGCTTCTTTAATCATTTCTCTACCATCAAATAAGTAATCATCTACGTATCCTTGGGTATATCTATC
>JAEPMM010000148.1 GCA_017643965.1 Marinobacter sp. | reverse complement strand
AGGTAACCAATAACATCATTGCTGAGCGCCTCAAGAAGCCAATAAAAATACCCAACTCTCCGGAGTGGTGGATTGAGCATCCCTGGGTATCCAAAGCGGAACCAGAGAAGATGGTCGCTGCTGTCACGGATCTTTCAAAATACGACATCATGCACCAAGCGAATCTCTATAGGATGGTGACCTTGGCACCCGTAGACCGGTTCTTTATGAATATCCGGAGGATGTCGATGTACTTTGAGCGGCCATTCCAATCAGGAACGGGTATGGGAAGGATTTGGCATGGATATTCAGCTTATAACCCTGAGATGTACACCATCATCGGCGACATCTTCAGAGTTCATTATAACTATTGTAGTCGATCAACACGGAAGGTTACACCAGCCATGAAGTTAGGACTGGCAAAAACGCCGATATCAGAAGATAAAATCATCTACCATAGAAAGTATCGATAGATATGAGCATGCCAGCCACTATACGCAACATCAATTTTGTTTGCGTATAGTGGTCACTCAAATATATTCGAAGAGATTCAGGGCACTGGAGCACCAGGGATTAAGAATACCTTTACCCCCTTGCTTGTTGCTTACCAAGTTCCTCGCCCTCTTTTACTGCTCTAATAAGAGCTTCTTTTATTGACCAGACAGAAAGTTCATAAAAATCCAAAGAATCTGAATTTCTAACCTCCAAAGAGTCTATGCTAAGGATTTCTTTAGCAAGACTCACCACGATTTTGTCATACTTATCTTGTTGAATATCCATAATTTCAGCACCATTAAGTCACTTGACGAACTCGTATTTCAACAGGTTTGGTGCAATTTCTTCAAGATAGTAATCCTTTAACATAGCTTTAAGACTATTCAGGTCACCATTAAGCTCAGGATAATCATATACTTTTCTTTCTTTGCCATTAGAATCCTTTAATTTCGAATGGCTCTAAAGAAGTGATCCCTAAGAGTCTTAATGATTCTTCGGGTTCGGCTCAACTATTTTTATAACTAACAAAAGTTACCAATCGTTAATAAACTTTTTTTTGTTTTTTCAGTTAGGTTTCAGGAACTAATGATCTAATGAAACCATCAACCAAACAGGAGATGAAATTATGAAATCATTAATAGTATTCGCAGCATCAGCCACTCTCTCAATGACAGCACTGTTTAGTTCCTTTGCCTACGCCGATTCTGGCTTAGCCGACAGGATTAACGAGGCAAGGAGCTATCCGAACAAGACCGTGGAAACCGTTGACAGGCAAGAACTCTGCCTGAAACATCAAAAATTACACAAGCAGATGAAGGAGGCGGGAATAGCAGATTCAAGTGACGACTAGTACGTTCCGCTTAGGCAGAGCTAACAAGCGAAGCTTGCTTCTCATACAAAGAACGTTGCCAGTCATGAAAATAGCATGACTGGCTATAGTATTGATTTACTGGAATCTCGGCGCTAAATTTATTACCGTCGGTTCGAGAGACCAAGCGTTCGCGATTCTTAGAAACGTCTTTATAGCAACTCTACGAGTATTTACAGGGTCTTTAAGCTCATATACGGACTTTGTCATGATCGTCTCCTATAGCTTCTAAATTCATAATAGGAGCTATCCGAGCGCTTTTCCAGAATCTCAGATTATCTATAATCTCTGTGCGATAATCAGGGACTCTTTAACGTCTCTTGATCGATCACCACGTCTACCCATCGTCATATGATCGTGATCGATATCTTCAAACCAAACCCTGTACTTTGAACCAAACTCATGTACAGCTAATGAGATCAGTTCTTCTATATCAATCATGCCCGTATTGGAGTAGCTGAGAAGAAGGTCACTATCGGAGTCCTTCACGCCATCGAACATATCGGTGAAAGCCCCTTTAACTTGGGTTCTTATGCAAAAAGGGCTCTGATGCCGGTCTTCACGATAGCGTCCCTTGACGATTTTACCACCTTTAACCTGTAGTTCTGGATAGTCATACTTAACAATCTCCAGATGAGTGGAGTGACATCGTTCAGGTGTTAGACAGCTACACCCTAAAGAAGTCAGAGATTTTGCAGGCCGGAGGTAGAAAGTCGCCAATCGCAGGCTACCTGGACGACTTTTTGTATCAGCGGGGTTGGGAGGAGAAGAAGTTCAACATTACGATTAATGTCGATGAGGATGAGCGAGAGACGCCAACTCATAAAATCGATTGCTATAAAAACCGCATTGGTGTGGAGATCGAATGGAACAACAAAGACCCCTTCTACGACAGAGACCTTAATAACTTTCGCTTTTTGTTCGAGCTGAAAACCATCTCGGTTGGTGTGATCATCACACGAAGCACCGAGCTTCAACAAATTTTCAACGATCTCGGGAAAGGTAGTTCTTATGGAAGCTCAACCACTCACATGAGCAAGCTTGTTCCCAGAATTCTTGGGGGTGGAGGCGGTGGATGTCCAATACTGGTGTTCGCAATCAGCCCAGCTTGTTATGATCCAAGTGCCTAGAAATAATAACCCTTTGATTTAACACAGCTTTAACCCTATAGCTCAAAAGATCAGTCAAAAAGTTGACTCCTGGCGGGCTGATTTCCCTGCGTTCTTCAAAATCTGAGCGATATTCAGAAAAACTGAATAAGAAAAGCCAGCGATTTTAGGTCGCTGGCTAATCTTTAGCCTACGCTATCCCCAAGTCCATCCACACATAAGGTAAACGGCTTGGCAGCAGCTCCCCTTTTTTTGGCGCCTGCGTCAGGCCCGACGTTTGGGCAGCACGTCTTTCAGTTTGTCCCGCATGTCCCGAATGGCTTTCTCTGTGGTTGGCCAGTCGATGCAGGCATCCGTCACCGAGACGCCGTATTTCAGATCTTCCAGGTTCTCCGGAATGGACTGGTTGCCCCAGCTGATGTTGCTCTCGACCATCAGGCCCTGGATGGACTGGTTACCTTCAAGAATCTGATGGGAGATATCCTGCATGACCAGCGGCTGAATCGCCGGGTCTTTGCTGGAGTTGGCGTGGCTGCAATCCACCATGATGGATTTGCGCAGCCCGGCTTTATCAAGCGCCTGTTCACACAAGGCAACGCTGACGGAATCGTAATTCGGTTTGCCACCACCGCCACGCAGAACCACGTGGCCATAGTTATTGCCCTTGGTGCGGATGACCGCAACCTGGCCTTTCTGATCAATGCCCAGGAAACTGTGGGGATGAGAGACCGATTTCATGGCGTTGACTGCAACATCCAGGCTGCCGTCGGTACCGTTCTTGAAGCCGATGGCCATGGACAGGCCACTGCTCATCTCACGATGGGTCTGGGATTCGGTGGTACGGGCGCCGATGGCTGACCAGGAGATGGTGTCCTGCAGGTATTGTGGCGAAATGGGATCCAGTGCCTCAGTGGCCGTCGGCAGGCCCAGCTCTGCAATGTCGAGGAGAAGCCTGCGGCCAATGTGCAGCCCCTGTTCGATATCGAATGTGTCATTCAGGTGGGGGTCGTTGATCAGGCCCTTCCAGCCGACGGTCGTCCGCGGCTTCTCAAAATAGACCCGCATGACAATCAACAGGGTGTCGCTGACTTCGTCGGCCAGTTTCTTCAGGCGGGCAGCATAATCCTGGGCGGCTTCAACGTCATGGATAGAGCAGGGGCCGACCACCACAAACAGGCGATGATCCTTGCCGTCCATGATGTCATAGATCGCCTGCCGGCCATTCTTGACCGATTCCGCCGCAGCGCCGGAAAGCGGCATTTCCTGCTTCAACGCTTCGGGGGTAATCAGTGGTTCCTGACTCGCCACATTTAGGTTCTCAAGTTTGGTGCCCGACATGCTCTTGTTTTCCCTGGTTCTGATCGCAGCAGCGGTCGCCGCAGGTTTCTGATACGCTGCAGGCCGTGCTCATTTTAACGAATGCGCCGCCGTTGGTATGAAGCAATGGCCGGTGAGTTGGTTATACTGCGTCATTTGATAGACCATTTCAACGCTTCTAACGTGCGGAAACCGGATGTCTCAACAGCGGCAGAAAAAGCCTGCAATGCAGCCTCGTGAGGAGGTTATGGAGAAGCTCGGCGACGTGCTCTCCGGTATTCGTGTGCCTGATCTGCCGTACCCGGCAGGCAAGCTGACGGCAGAAACCGTCAGTGACTGGAAACCGCTGTTGTTTTCCTGCTGGACCGAGCAACGGGATGAGCGGGTAATTCAGCTGATCCGCTCGGTGTCACTGACCTGGTCGGTCAGGCAGATCAACTCGGCATATGTCGCCGATCGGATTATGGACGTTTTTCTCAAAACCAGCGGTCTGCACCCGGAGCTGGCCCGGCGCATTGCGCGCCTTAGATTCTTCCTCGCCTGGAGGATGAACGAGACCGGGGCAGCAGCTTTCACCGACGAGCTTCTCGACTGGCTGGACGGTCTCCAGGAATTCCGCGGCTGGAGTGATTCCGGTGGTCGGTCCGCGCGGGTTCTTCTGGAGCAATTGGACTCGCTGGTGATTGCCGTGTCCGCCGGTTTTGAGAACGGCGTCAGTGACCCCTTTGATGCGTTCTGCCGGGAGTGGCAGGCGGATTCCGGTAAACGGGACCAGCTGGTGTCCAGGCTCCGTCAGCGCTTGCTTGAGACAGAGCAGGGCGCTGCCCGCCAGCGCTGGGCGGATCAAACAGCCCGGGCACTGGTTGGACGGGCTCTGACCGGACGACAGTTGCCTCCCGTCATTACCCATTTCATTTTCGAGTTGTGGATGCCGCTGCTGAAACAGGTGGTCTGGGCCGGCGATCTCGATGCTGAAGACGGTCGCCATGGCAGTAAACTGCTGGAATGGCTGGTCTGGATAGGCGATCCGTCGCTGTCTGACAAGGACCGTAACCGCCTTTACCATGTCGGTGAGCAGATCGGTGACAGGCTGGTTGACGTGTGGCGCCGCGTTCAGGGAGAGGATCTCGCCGATAACGCCCTGGAAGGCATCGAGGCGGTTCTTGTGGCCAGGCTGCGGGGTGAAACCCCCGAACTGGTCGACGCACTGCCGGGCCGGGACAAATTCGAGTGGGATGCTTCATGGTTACAAGCCACCCGGCCCGCTGCGGAGGCGGTGGACGAATCCGTAGGCCAATGGTTCGTGGAGGGCGAGGGGGCTGCTGAACAGCGCCGCTATTTTTTCGCTCTGCTGGAGGAAACCGCCGAAATTCTGTGGACCAACGGTTCCGGAGTGAAACTGGGGCTCCAGCCATGGTCAGAATTTGTTGAGGCACGGGAACGCGGCTCCCTTCGCCCTTTGCCAGCGCTGACGCCGTTCGGACGGGTCCTGGCGGAGACCATTGGCTCACTGGCCGTGGTTCAGGAACGCCAGAAAGCGTTGCGCCAGAAGGCGGCTAAGGAAGCCCGGGTGCGGGCCGAAACCTTGCGCCGGGACAAAGAAACAGCAGAAGCGCAACGCAGAGCTGAAGAGGTAAAACGGATAGCAGAGCTCGAGAAGCTTCAGCAGAAGGAACGTGAACAGCGCGAGGCCGATGAACAGGCAGAACAGGCTCGCCTGGAACAGGCGCAACGACAGGCCGCACACAAATTGGTCAATGGCATCAAACTCGGGGGGTGGATTGTGCTGGCGGAATACGACGCGGCGGGCGATCCGGTGCGGTTAAAGCTTGCGGTGAGGATCAACGCGTCGAATAAACTGGTGTTTGTTGATCGCCTGGGATTGAACCGCCGTGAGTTCCTGGTGGATGGCCTGGTGCAGGAGGTGCTTGCCGGCAAGGTGCGGGTGCTTGGCAGTTCCGCCGAGTTCGACGATACGTTGAGCCGGGTGGTCGGGCGTATCAGGGTGGGGCGCAATTGATGGCAGCGGAGCAGCGGCATGAGTGATGTCGATTACACCTTTGGCAATTCGAATGGTCCCAATCGTGATAACGACGGGGCGGGTGACCAGCGGGAGGATTACCGCCTTTCCGCAAGCGCCGTTGCCATCCTTGAGTTGGAGTCCGGCCTTCCGGAAGAGAGTGGACAGGTGCCGGGATCTGCGCGCACGTTGACTTGTCGGATCCGCGACCTGTCCGCGAAGGGGCTGTGTCTGGTGGCACCGGAGGCGGTAACGGTGGGGGCACTGCTACCTGCCAGAGTGGCACTGGGGCAGAATCCGGAAACGTTCGAGCTGACGGTGGAAGTGGTGTGGTGTCGACCGGAATCTGGCGGGCTGTCCCTGGTTGGCGTGGAAATCCAGGACTCTGACGAAACGTCCTATGTGGACTGGGTCGAGGCCGTGGCCAGGGTGATGACCGAAGATTGATCGAGGGGTGACCAGGCTGCTGTGGCCAGTCCGGACACCCCCGCAATCCGATCAGTCTTCCAGTTCACCCATGCCGGTAATGTTGAAGCCAGCATCCACGTACATGATCTCGCCGGTGATGCCACTGGCCATATCGGAGCTCAGGAAGGCTGCGGCGTTGCCAACCTCTGCGGTGGTGACGTTGCGACGCAGGGGGGCACGTTTGGCATTTTCAGCCAGCATGCGACGGAAGCTCTTGATGCCGGACGCAGCCAGGGTCTTGATCGGACCGGCGGAAATGCCGTTCACCCGGATGCCTTCCCGGCCGAGGCTGGCGGCCATGTAACGCACGTTGGCTTCCAGAGACGCCTTGGCCAGGCCCATCACGTTGTAATTCTGCAGTACCTTCTCGGCACCCAGGTAGCTCAGGGTCAGCAACGAGCTGTTTTCTTGCATCATGCTGCGGGCGCCCTTGGCCAGTGCGACAAAGCTGTAAGAACTGATGTCGTGGGCGATCCGAAAACCGTCGCGGGTGGTGACGTCAACAAAGTTGCCATCCAGCTCATGGGCCGGGGCATAGCCGACCGCGTGGATGATGATGTCTATGTTGTCCCAGTGCTTGCCCAGCTCCTTGAACACATTGTCGATTTGCTCGTCGCTGGCGACGTCACAGGGGAATGTGAGTTTGCTGCCCCAGCTGTCCGCGAACTTTTCAACCCGGGACTGAAGCTTCTCATTCTGGTAGGTGAAGGCCAGCTCGGCGCCTTCACGGGCAAACGCCTCGGCGATGCCATAGGCAATGGAGTGTTTGCTGGCCACGCCAACGATCAGCGCTTTTTTGCCACTGAGAATTCCCATACATGTTCTCCCTGTGTTCTTGATTTCCGTGCATTATCCCCGAACTGCTCTGACGGGGGTAACACTCAATTGGTCGTAGGCTTCTGGTAGAACAGGGCTGCACTCAGTAACTCCCGGGTGTAGGCCTGTTGCGGTGCGCGGAAGAGTTCCGCTGCATCACCGTACTCGACAACCTTGCCGTGTTGCAGCACCAACAGCTTGTGGCTGAGAGCGCGTACCACCGACAGGTCGTGACTGATGAAAATATAGCTTAACTGATAACGGGTCTGGATATCCCTCAGCAGCGTGATCACCTGCTTCTGAACGGTGCGATCAAGCGCCGACGTGGGCTCGTCCAGGATGATCACATCCGGCTGCAACACCAGCGCACGTGCTATGGCAATACGCTGGCGCTGTCCTCCGGAAAACTCGTGGGGGTAACGATGCCGGGCTTCCGGGTCCAGCCCGACATCCGTCAGGGCCTTGATGACCTTGTCTTCGTGGGCTTGCGGGCTGTCCGGT
>JAEPMM010000414.1 GCA_017643965.1 Marinobacter sp. | reverse complement strand
GTGGTCGGGCAAACCCTTATCGCCAGCTATTTTCTGTTGTGGATACTGCCATACCACGGCGGCACGCTGGTGGAGCTGGCGCTGTTGGTGGTGTTTGCGCTGCTCTATACCTGGATTGCAGTGGGTTTCTGGACCGCCATCCTCGGCTTTGTGATGAGGCTGACCGGCGGTGATCGCTACAGCCTGCTCAAGCGACATAGCGAGAAGGCGCTGGAATCCACACCCCTGGCCAGAACCGCTATCGTCATGCCGGTCTATCATGAACCGGTGCACTGGACGCTGAACGGGCTCAAAGCGGTGTACCAGGACCTGGCGCGCTCCGGTCATCTCGAGCATTTTGACTTTCACATACTCTCGGACAGCCGCGATCCGAATGTCTGGCTGGAGGAGCAGGCTACCTGGCATCGGCTGTGTCAGGAGCTGGGCGCCGAGGGCCGTCTTTTCTATCGGCGGCGGAGGGTCAATCTGAATTTCAAAAGCGGGAATGTGGCAGATTTTCTGCGGCGTTGGGGCCGTCGCTACCGTTACATGGTGGTGCTGGATGCCGACAGCCTGCTCAGTGCAGACACCATTGCGCGGATGGTGCGCCTGATGGAACGGGAGCCGAATGTGGGCATCCTGCAGACTGCCCCCACCGTGATCAATGCCGAATCCCTGTTTGCCCGGGTGCAGCAGTTTGCAAATCGCCTCTATTCCAATCTGTTTGCCGCCGGGCTTGCCGCCATCCAGATGGGAGACGCAGCGTTCTGGGGCCACAACGCCATCATTCGAATCAAACCATTCATGGCCCATTGCGGGCTGCGCAAGCTGCGGGGGCTCGGGCTGTTCCGCGGTCCCATTATGAGCCACGATTTTGTCGAGGCAGCCTACATGGGCCGGGCCGGCTATGAGGTCTGGCTGGAACCGGGGCTCGGTGACAGTTTCGAGGAGTCGCCGCCAACCCTGTCGGATGAGCTTGCCCGCGACAATCGCTGGTCCAGGGGTAACCTCCAGCACCTCTGGATTCTGCTCTTTGGCCGCCGGCTGCGCCTGGCCCACCGGATGGCGCTGTTGAATGGTGTCATGGCGTACGTGGCCTCGCCGCTGTGGCTGGCGTTTCTGATTCTGACTACGGTGGAGGCGGTGCAGATGACCGTGGCCAGTATCGACTATTTTCCGGAGGGACATCAGGGATTATTTCCGCTCTGGCCGGAGTGGCGTCCGGAGTGGGCTCTGGGCCTGGCGCTGAGCACGCTTTCGCTGCTGTTTTTTCCGAAGTTTCTGGCCATTGCCGATGCCATCATCCATGGCACCGCCCGGCAGTTTGGCGGCTTCCTGCGCCTGAGTGTCAGCGTGCTTACGGAGATTCTGGTGTCCGTGCTGCTGGCGCCGGTACGGATGATGGTCCACAGCCGTTACGTACTGGGTGCCTTGTTGAATATTTCCCTGACCTGGGCGGGCCAGAATCGCACACAGGAAACCCCCTGGCGGGAGGCCGTCGCGACGCAGTTTCCCGGCATGTTGGTGGGCGCGGGCTGGTCAGCCTATGCCTGGAGCCTGGACGCCATGTTCTTTTTCTGGTCCCTGCCGGTGGCCATTCCATTGATTGTGGCGGCGCCCACATCGGTTCTGCTGAGTCGGGTCGGTGCCGGCCGAGCGCTTCGCCGGTGGGGTTTGCTGCTGATCCCGGAAGAACTCGCTCCGGTGCAGGTTCTGGATGATGCCCGCCATGCCCGCAGTGAGCCGGATGTCCCACCAGCACTCACCGCGGTCGAGGCTGCTGTGGTGCGACCGAAGCTTAATCGTCTTCACCAGGCGCTGGCGCGCAACGATCGACTCAGGAAACGGGCGGAATTGCTTGAACCCCTGGTCGCACGCTGTGCCAGCGACGGGCCAGCGGCGCTGTCCCGGGCCGAGTTGAGCCAGTTGTTTCGGGACCGGAAGTCGGTAGCCGAGCTGCACCATCTCGCCTGGCAGGCGCCGACGGACAGTTTCTGGGGAGAACGTATCACGCGGTTGAGCCGCTGCAGAAAACCGAGGAGCGTGTGATGAACAGACGGGATCTGATCAAGGCGCTGGCAACCGTAGCGGGGGCCCACGCTTTGCCGCTCTCGGCCCTGATGCTGCGCCGGTCGGCAAAAGCGGATGAGGCAGGGGACACTCAGCCTTTCAGTTACAGCTGGCTCAAAGGACACGCCCGCGCCCTCGCCAGAGAAGACTGGCAGTCGGCGAAAGGGGATTTACCCCGTGCTTTGACATCGCTGTCGTGGGATGACTATCAGGCCATTCGTTTCCGCCCGGAAAAGGCGCTCTGGCGTGGCGAGGACAGCACCTTCCGCATTCAGTTATTTCACCTGGGCCTTTATTTCGAGTCGCCGGTGCGCATCCACGAGGTCCGCGACGGGCGCGCACGGGAGCTGTCCTATCAGCCGGAATACTTCCGCTATGAGGGTGAGCAGCCGCTGGGCAGTTTGCCGAGTGACCTGGGTTACGCGGGCTTTCGCGTGCACTTTCATACCGATTACAAGCGCGACCTGGCCGCGTTTCTGGGCGCCAGTTATTTTCGCGCTGTGGGTTCCGATCGGCAGTACGGGCTCTCGGCGCGTGGGCTGGCGATCAATACAGGGCTCAAGGAGCCCGAGGAATTTCCTGAGTTCACTGCGTTCTGGCTTGAAAAACCGGCTGACGGCAGCGACCAACTGGTGGTGTATGCCCTTCTGGATTCCCCGAGCACCACCGGAGCCTATGGGTTTACGCTGAATCCCGGACGCGACATGGTGATGAAGGTGGACGTCGCATTGTATCCCCGCAGACCCATGGAAAGAGTGGGTATCGCGCCGCTGACCAGCATGTATCAGGTTGGTGAGAACGACCAGCGTATGGGTTACGACTGGCGGCCGGAAATTCACGATTCCGATGGGCTGGCCATACACAACGGCAACGGCGAATGGTTGTGGCGGCCGTTGGTGAATCCCGTCAATCTCCGGTTCAACAGCTTTCAGGACAACAGTCCTGCGGGTTTTGGCC
>JAEPMM010000119.1 GCA_017643965.1 Marinobacter sp. | reverse complement strand
CCGAGATTCCGCACCGCCAATGCAGCAAGAAGTCCCACCACAATCAGGACAACGAGGATCTCGATGAGCGTAAAGCCGGAGGCGGGTGCCCGTTTAACCACAGTGCATCAATCCCTGGCTTTCCAGACACTGATATCAGCGGCATCGCCGTCACCGCCCTCCTGACCATCGGATCCGTAAGAATAGAGGTCATAGGGCCCTTCGGTACCGGGGCTGACATACTGATACTCTACGCCCCAGGGATCTTCCGGTACGTTGTTGAGGTAGCCGTCCGGATTCCAGTTGCTCGGCTCCGGGCTGCCACTGGGTTGTGTCACCAGCGCCTGCAGCCCTTGCTGCGTGGACGGATAATGACTGTTGTCGAGACGATACAGATCCAGGGCGTTGGCAATGTTGCTCAGTTGGGTTTCTGCAACCGTCACTTTGGCCTGATCACTGCGCCCCATGATGTTAGGGGCAACAATTGCCACCAGAAGACCGAGAATGACCATCACCACCATGATTTCGATGAGGGTGAACCCGGTTTGTGGGCGGTGGGCACTCGCCGGTGGGCGATTGACTTGAGGTTTCATTGCTGTGTTCGTCATTTGAGGGGCTCTCTTTCCATTTTCCGTTGTCTAATGAATTCGGTGTCGGGTCAGCCGACCAGATTACTCATATTGAGAATCGGCAACATAATGACCAGTACAATGATCAGTACCACCACACCCATAAACAGCAACATCATCGGCTCGAACAAACCGACAATGGCGGCGATTTTCGATTGCAGGGTGTTTTCCTGCATCCGTGCCGTGCGCTCTAGCATGCTGTCCAGTTCGCCGCTGGCCTCGCCACTGGCAATCATGTGCAACATCATCGGCGGAAAGTAGCCGGTCTGGTCCAGCGAGCGGTGCAGCGAGCCGCCCTCGCTGACTTTCCGCGCAGCGTCCCGCAACTCCTGCCGGAGGTAGTCGTTCGACAGCACCTCCCCGGCGATGCGCATGGCATCCACCAGTGGCACACCGCTGGTGGTGAGGATGCTGAGCGTGCTGGCGTAACGGGCGGTGTTTACACCCCGCACCATACCGGCGAACAAGGGCATGTTCAGCAAGCTGCGATGAAATTTCAGTTTGAACGCGGGTTTGCGCAAGGCAACGCGAAACGCAACAACCCCCAGTACGATCACTATAAGAAGATAGACACCGTAATTGCCCAGAAATTCCGACACCGTCAGCATCGCCACGGTAAGTCCCGGCAGATCCTGACCCTGCCGGACAAATACTTCGATAATGTCGGGAACCACGTAGGTCAGCAGGAACACCACGATAGCGATCGCCACCACACTCAGAATGATGGGGTATATGGCAGCGAGCTGGATTTTCTGGCGCGCTTCCTGACGGGCCTCGGTATAATCCGCCAGCCGGTTGAGCACCAGATCAAGGTGCCCCGCGTGCTCACCAGCGGCCACGGTTGATCGGTACAGCCGGGGAAACGCGCGCGGAAACTCACCAAGACTGTCCGCCAGACTGTAACCTTCCATGACTTTGGCCCGGATCGCAATCAGCATGCCGCGGATGCGCGGTTTAGAGGACTGCTGGGCTGCGGCCGACATCGCCTGTTCAATGGGAATCCCGGACTGGATCAGGGTGGCCAGCTGGCGGGTAACCAGCGCCAGATCGGCGGCCGCCAGCGTGCCGCGGCTGCTCAACGGGTTGCGACTGCGGGCCTGTTTTTCGGCAGCAGGCTCTACCGCCAGAGGGGTCAGGCCCCGCTCTCGAAGCTGCTGGCGAACCGCTCTGGGAGCGTCTGCTTCCAACACACCCTGCTTCTGTTTGCCCCGGGCGTCCAGCGCCTTGTACTCGAATGCCGGCATGGAATTATTGGCTCCGGTGGGTTACGCGAAGGACTTCTTCTACCGTCGTTACGCCATCCATAATCTTTTTGACACCGTCAGCGTGAATGCTTGGTCCTGACCGGCGCGCCTCTCGCTCCAGATCCAGCTCCCCTGCCCGCTTATGAATCAGAGCACTGATCTGGTCGGTAATCTCCACCACCTCATAAATACCGATACGCCCCCGGTAACCAAGCTGGTTGCAGTGCTCACATCCGGTGGCGCGGAAAATCATTGGCGGGTTGTCACTATCAAGCTGGAGGAAATCGCAGTGCTCCTGGGTGGGCACGTAAGGCTCCCGGCATTCCTTGCACAACACCCTGACCAGACGCTGAGCCACGATGCCGACCAGACTGGAAGAGATCAGGAAAGGCTCGATGCCCATATCCATCAAACGGGTAATGGCACCCACCGCCGTGTTGGTGTGTAACGTAGACAGCACCAGGTGGCCGGTCAAACTGGCCTGAACCGCGATTTCTGCGGTTTCCAGATCGCGGATCTCACCAATCATCACCACATCGGGATCCTGACGCAGAATCGCCCGCAGGCCCCGGGCGAACGTCATATCCACCTTGGTGTTGACCTGGGTTTGCCCGATGCCCGGCAAATCGTATTCGATGGGGTCTTCCACGGTGAGGATATTGCGGCTGCGATCGTTGATTTCCAGCAACGATGCATACAACGTTGTGGATTTACCGGAGCCGGTCGGGCCGGTAACCAGCATGATGCCGTACGGACGATAGATCAGCTTGCGCAACACCGTGAGATCACGGCCTTCCATGCCGAGCGATTCAAGATGGATATTGCCGGCCTGCTTGTCCAGCAGTCGCAGTACCACCCGCTCACCGCTCGAGGACGGCATGGTCGACACACGGATATCCACTTCGCGCCCGGCGACCCGCAGCGCAATCCGCCCATCCTGAGGCAGACGCTTCTCGGCAATATCCAGCTTCGCCATGACCTTGATACGCGACACCAATAACGGTGCCAGCGCCCGCTTCGGTTGCACCACTTCCCGCAGCACACCATCCACGCGGAACCGCACCACCAGGCGCTTCTCGTAGGTTTCGATGTGAACGTCCGACGCGTTGGTTTTGACCGCCTCGGTGAGGATGGCGTTGATCAGCCGGATGATGGGGGCGTCGTCTTCCTGCTCCAGCAGATCCTCGGTCTCGGGCACCGAATCCGCGAGCGACGCCAGGTCCATGTCATCACCGATCCCCTCCACCATCTGCATGGCTTCGGCGGAATCGTTCTGGTAGGCCGCGTTCAGCGCGGCATCGAAACGCTCAGGATCTATTTTGGAGAACCGCGCACGACCGCCACTGATCCGGTTGGCCTCCGCCAGAGCAGAATGCCCCGCGCCCGGGCGCACCAGAATAACCGCCTCGCCCTGATCGTCCCGGGTAAGAATCACACCGTTGCGCTTGGCAAAGGCGAAGGGAAGACGGCCCAGCGGAGCATCCTGCGGCTGAAGTTCGTGATCTGTGTTCAAGGTCGTCCTCGTTTTTGTTGCCAGGTGCGGAAAGTTTGTCTCCGTAAACCCTTTTTATTCAATTGATTCGGAAAGGCTACCATAGGATATGGAACCGCTGAATAACTCTATACACTATACTGCCATTTAAGCAGTTCAGTCTGATAACCTGTGGACTTTTTACAGGGTCGTAACTACACAGCCGGGACACCCCATGCCTTTGAACAATACCCGCCTTCCCCTGCTTCTTGCTGTTGTCGCTGCAGCGGCCATGATTGCCCTAACGTCATGGCAAGCATACAGTTTCTGGCAGTCTGAAAACCAGCGGGAACGCCAGCAACTCGCCGAAGCGGCGAGCGGCACCGCCGTCGCTGATGAAGACACCACGCCGGAGGTGGAACTGGCCTCACTTGACCTGTTCGGGGTGGCCGGTGAAAGTGCGACGCCTGCGGAACTGGATACGGAAAACCTTCCCGAGACCAACCTGCGCCTGTTTCTGCGCGGCGTGCTTGCCGCCGAGGGTGAGTTTCCGGGCAGCGCGCTGATCGAAGATGATAAAAGCACCACCGAAGCCTACCTGGTGGGTGATGAGCTGCCGGGCAACGCCAAACTCCGCTCGGTGCACGCCAACCGGGTGATCATTGAGCGCGGTGGCAAGCTCGAGAACCTGTATTTCCCGGAAGGCGACGATCGCAGCGGCCTGAACGTCGCCGCCAACAATGATATGGAATCCACGGATGACGGCTCGTCATCTACACCATCCGCCACACCCTCGTCCGACAGAGCGAGCCCGGCCAGCGACGATCAGCGCCGGGAAGAAATACGCCGCCGCCTTGAACAGCTCCGCGAACGCCTGCGGAACAACAACAGCTGAGCCCCCTCATGGAGACAGCAGCCCGTCCAATCCGCCGCTGTCGTCTCCTGCTTCCCTTGCTGCTACTCGTCTCCACCGTGGCCGCCTTCGAAATCGGCGAGCAACTGATGGACTATGTCCGCAAGGAATTCGGAAGCGAGGCCCACAGTCGCCTGGAGAACTGGCAGAACCTTCACCGACTGGCTTCCAGAGCGCCGGTTGAGCGGCAACTGCGGTTGGTTAACACGTTTTTCAACCGGGTGCGTTTTGTGAGCGACATCGAGCACTGGGGTCAGGAAGATTACTGGGCCACACCGGTCGAATTGCTCACAACCAACGGCGGGGACTGCGAGGATTTCTCCATCGCCAAGTACCTGACCCTGAAATCCATGGGTGTACCGGATGAGCAGCTGCGCATTGTCTACGTCAAAGCGCTGGAACTGAACCAGGCGCACATGGTGCTGGCCTGGTACCCGGAACCCGATGCAGACCCGCTGATCCTGGATAACCTGATCAATGAGATCAAGCCCGCCTCGCAGCGTCCGGATCTGGAGCCCGTTTACAGTTTCAATGGCGGCGGGCTGTGGCTTAACCGTTCCGGCGGGCAGCAGCAGCGCATCGGAGAAGCCGAAAAACTCGAGCACTGGCAGGACGTCAACCGGCGATTGATTGACGCCTTGCGCTAGCACTCCCGGACACAACTGCCCGTGTCGTTTTTTCATCGTATTTTGCTATACTGTGAAAAATCAACACAACGTCGGAGGAGTCATGACCGTCGCATCCAACACCAGACCGCAGATCAACGATCGTGCTCTGCTCGGGAAAGCCCTGGTGAACGCCGGTAAAGCCCTGGGGCTTACTCAGGCCGAGGTGGCTGATATCGTGGGCCGCAACCGCACCGGCCTGCTGCGCGATGGTATCGATCCCTCCAGCAAGGCCGGCGAGCTGGCGCTCCTGCTGATTCGCCTCTATCGCAGTGTGTATGCGCTGATGGGCGGCGACCAGAGCGCCATGAAGCACTGGCTGGCTACGGAAAACCGGTACTTCGATGAGGTACCACGGGACATGATTCGCACAGCAGAGGGGTTGGTGCGGGTTCTGCATTATCTGGATGCGATGCGGGGCAAGATTTGAACCTGGTTGACCGCATTCATGGCGAGCTCTCGGCGCTGCAGGGCAAGATTTACCGCGTGGTGGAATCCCAGGAAGAGATTGCCACCACACAACTGGTCGACAGCACTCCGGAACAGATTCGGCTGGAGGAAATGCTGGAGCTCAGCAAGCCGCAGCGGCCGGAAGGCACCGATGGGCTGCACTACCTGCTGGCCACCCCCTTCCGCTATCCACCTCTGAAATACGGCTCACGTTATGGACGTCCCTTCGAAAAGAGTCTGTTTTACGGCGCCATGAGCATCAACACCGCGCTGGCGGAATCGGCGTTCTATCGGTTCGTGTTCATCAATGACATGGCCACGCCCTACCCCAAATCTCTGAAAACCCAGCACGCCCTGTTTGCCACCCGAATGCGCACCGATAAAGGTCTTCGCCTGCAGGACAGACCCTGGGGCGATCTCCATGAGGCCCTCACCGATCCGGCCAGTTACGATGCCTGCCAGAGCCTGGGGACACAGATGCGGGAAAGCGGGGTTGAAGCCTTTCAGTTTCTGTCTGCCCGCGCCCGTCAGGCAGGCCTTTACCGGCTGCCGTACAAATCGTCCCATGGTCTGGAGGGGGTCAATGCTGGCCTGTTCACCCCCCGCGCCCTCAAGGACAGAAAGCCCCTGAGCCGCTGTCGCCTGATCATTATCGCCGACAGCACAAAGGTATCCATGAGCCTGACCAATGAAAACGGGGAGAAATCCGCGTCGGAATTCCGGCGGGAGGCGTTTCTGGTGAATGGCGTGTTACCTCACCCGGCCAGTTAACACAACAGCCCGCTGACAGCTGCGTCAGCCCCGCTGCGCAGGGCTCAACCGACACGCTGCGTACTTGAACTCGGGGATCTTGCCGTCCGGATCCAGTGCCGGATTGGTAAGCAGGTTCGCCGCCGCCTCCACAAAGGCAAAGGGGACAAACACCATGCCCTCGGGCATGGCCAGGTCGACCCGTGCTGTCAGGGTAATGCTGCCACGCCGGGTGACAATACGGACCGGATCACCGGGTGCGATACCCAGGCGCGCCAACTCCTCCGATGCCAGAAAAGCCGCCGCTTCGGGTTCCCGCTCATCCAGTACCTTGCTGCGCCGGGTCATGGCTCCGGTGTGCCAGTGCTCAAGCAGCCGCCCGGTGGTCAGAACAATGGGATAGGCCGCATCCACCGGTTCGTCCGGCGGCAACGACCGGGTTGGTGAAAATCTGGCCCGCCCCCCGGCCCGGGGAAACCCATCCGTGAACACCACATCATGACCCGGCGCGTCGTCGGCGGAACAGGGATAGGTCACCGACCCCTCCCGCTCCAGGCGCCGCCAGGAGATGTGATCCAGTGAGTGCATGCCCCGTTTCATCTCAGCGAACACCTGCTCGGGGCCGGCGTACTGCCAATCCAGCCCGAAACGCCGGGCGATTTCCTGAATAATCCACCAGTCGGGCTTTGCCGACCCGGGCGGCGGCAGCGCGGCACGGCCCATCTGCACCTGCCGGTTGGTGTTGGTAACGGTGCCCGACTTTTCCGACCAGGCCGCGGCAGGCAGAATGACGTCGGCAAACTGGGCGGTTTCCGTGACAAACAGATCCTGCACCACCAGGTGCTCAAGAGCAGCAAGCGCCGCCCGGGCATGGGTCAGATCCGGGTCGGACATCGCGGGATTCTCTCCCAGGATGTACATACCCCTGATGGTTCCGGCAGCGATGGCCCCCATAATCTCCACAACGGTGAGGCCCGGTTCGGGGTCAAGCCTGGTCTCCCAGAGTTCCTCGAAGGCAGCGCGCAGCTGCGCGTCTCCCACCGGCTGGTAGTCCGGCAGCACCATGGGGATCAGGCCGGCGTCGGAGGCGCCCTGCACGTTGTTCTGGCCCCGCAGCGGATGCAACCCTGTGCCGGGCCCTCCTGTGTGGCCGCACGCCAGGGCCAGGGAAATCAGGCAGCGGGCGTTGTCGGTACCGTGCACGTGCTGGGAAATGCCCATGCCCCAGAAGATCATCGCCTTTCCCGCGCCTGCGTAGGCACGGGCCACCTCGCGAATCATCTCGGGCGCCACCCCGCATTGCGGGCTCATCCGTTCGGGCGTCATCTCCGCGACACTGGCCGCCAGTGCCGCGAAGCCTTCGGTATGGGCCTCGATGTAGCGCCGGTCGAAGAGCGCTTCGCTGATGATCACGTGGAGCATGGCGTTAAGGAGCGCCACATCGCCGCCGGGTGAAAAACGCAGGCTGCGCCAGGCGTAGGCGTCGAGGGCTTGGCCTCGGGGGTCAAGAATAATCAGCCGGGTGCCATTGCGCGCCGCCTGTTTGAAATAGGTGGCCGCCACCGGATGATTTACGGCCGGGTTGCAGCCAATCAGGATCACCACGTCGGCCTCAAGTGCCTGCATGAACGAGGCGGTTACCGCGCCCGAGCCCAGGCACTCCATCAGCGCCGCCACGGAACTGGCATGGCAAAGCCGCGTACAGTGATCAACGTTGTTGGAACCGAAACCCGTTCGCACCAGCTTCTGGAACAGCCAGGCCTCCTCATTCGAGCATTTGGCGCTGCCGAAGCCGGCGAGCGCACTCGTACCGTGTTGTACTTTAAGTTGGGTTAACCCCTTTGCCGCCCGCTCAAGCGCTTCTTCCCAACTCGCTTCGCGGAAGTGCGTCAACGGATGGGTCGGGTCAAAATCGGGGTCGAGGCCTTTGGGCACGCCTTCCCGGCGGATCAAAGGCCGGGTCAGTCGGGCCGGGTGCGCAGGATAATCGAAGCCAAATCGCCCTTTGACGCAGAGCCGGCCCTGGTTTGACGGCCCGTCCTTACCCTCCACAAACAGGATACGTGAACGCGGCTCCGCTGTTCCGGAGGGCTCGTCTTTGACGTGATAGGTCAACTGACAGCCCACGCCGCAGTATGGACAAACAGAGTCTACGGTGCGGTCCGCCGTTGCGGAATCACCGCGACCCCGGTCATCCATCAGGGTGGCGGGCATCAGCGCTCCGGTCGGGCAGGCCTGCACACATTCGCCGCAGGCAACGCAGGTGCTGTCGCCCATGGGATCGTCGAAATCGAACACCACCTTGGAGGCGGCGCCACGGTGTGCCAGACCGATAACGTCATTGCCCTGAACCTCGCGGCAGGCGCGCTCACACAAGCCGCAGGTGATGCAGGCGTCCAGATTGACGGTCATCGCAGGGTGCGTCGAGTCATGACCCCGGGCGTGGGCCAGCGCATCAGCCCGCGGCACAACGTGGTGAACGATGGCCCCTTCGCGCTCTGCACGGGCCGGCAGTCGCTGCCGCACAGCACCGGCATCGATCGCCAACTGATCCGCCAGATGCCACAGCTGG
>JAEPMM010000381.1 GCA_017643965.1 Marinobacter sp. | reverse complement strand
CCGTGCCCGCATTGAGCACTCTGCGCCGCCAACCCGGGAGCCTGCTCCCGCGTCGCAGGCCCCGCAACGGCCGCTCCGGCGCGGACCGGCGCGGCACTTTGCGGTGGTGGCTATCGGTACCTCCACGGGCGGTCCGGTGGCGCTGCAGCGGGTGCTCACTGCGTTGCCGGCCAATTTTCCCACGCCCATTGTGCTGGTGCAGCACATGCCCGCCAGTTTCACGCCGGCGTTCGCCGAGCGTCTGAACAAACTGTGCCAAATAGAAGTCCGCCAGGCGGAAGATGGCGACACCCTGCGCCCGGGGCTGGCGCTGCTTGCCCCCGGCGGTAAACAGATGATGATTGAAAACCGCAGCGGCCAGGCGCGGGTGCGCATTCTGCCCGGAGACGACCGCCTCAATTACAAGCCCTGCGTCGATGTGACCTTCGGATCCCTGGCCCGGAGCTTCCCCGGCAAGACCCTCGGGGTCATACTCACCGGCATGGGCGCCGACGGCAGGGAAGGTTGTCGGTTGATGAAACAGAGCGGCTCGGTGATCTGGTCCCAGGATGAGAAAACCTCGGTGATCTATGGCATGCCCATGGCCGTGGCCAGAGCCGGCCTGACCGATGAAGTACTGCCGCTCAACGACATCGGCCCGCGGCTGATAGAGGGGGTGAGCTGATGGATATTCTCAGCCTGCTCGGCATCATTCTGGCCTTTGCGGCCATTCTGGGAGGCAATCTGCTCGAGGGCGGAGCCATAAGTTCCCTGTTCAACGGCCCGGCGGCACTGATCGTTATCGGCGGCACCCTTGCGGCCACCATCCTGCAAACGTCCTGGCCCTTGCTGAAACGGGCCTTTGTTCAGGTGCGTTGGGTGTTTGTGCCCCCCTATGTCAGCCTCGAAGACGGCATTGGCAAGGTCATCGACTGGAGCGTGAAGGCCCGTAAACAGGGGCTTCTGGGTCTTGAGGGGCTGGCGGAAAAAGAGCCGGAACGTTTCGCCCGCAAGGGGTTGCAGTTACTGGTGGATGGCGCCGAAACCGAAACCATCCGCAGCATCATGGAAGTGGATCTGGATTGCCGCGAACAACGGGATCTGGAGTCCGCCAAGGTGTTTGAGGCCATGGGCGGTTACTCACCCACCATTGGCATCATTGGCGCGGTGATGGGTCTGATTCAGGTCATGACCAACCTAGAGGATCCCCAGTCCCTGGGCAGCGGCATCGCGACCGCCTTTGTGGCCACCATCTACGGCGTGGCGCTGGCCAACCTGCTGTTCTTTCCGGTGGCGAACAAGATGCGGGGCATAGTCCGTGAGCGCACCCGCTACGAAGACATGATGATCGACGGCATCATTGCCATCGCCGAGGGTGAAAATCCCAAATCCATAGAGCTGCGCTTGCGGGGTTTCCTGCAGTGATGGTGGGGTAACCGTATGCGGCGCCGCAGGCAGAGCGAGGAAGACCTCCACAACAAAGAGCGTTGGCTGATCTCCTACGCCGATTTCATCACCCTTTTGTTTGCGTTCTTTGTGGTGATGTATTCGGTATCGTCGGTGAACGAAGGCAAGTACAAGGTACTCTCCGAAACCCTGACCGGGGTGTTCAACGTGCCCCAGCGCTCCTTCGAGCCCATTGCCGTGGGCAACCAGCCACGTCAGGGCGACGCCGCTTCGGCCGATGACGTGATCATTCCGGAAGTCACCGAAGCACCGCGTAATCCGGACATCAGTGAGGAGGGCAGGACCGAGGCGCTGCGGGCCATGGCCGATCAGCTGGCATTGGAATTTGACGAACTGATCAACCAGGGCGTGGTCACGCTGGAGACCAACGAGCGCTGGCTGGAGCTCAACCTGCCCGACAGCCTGCTGTTCAGCAGCGGCGCTGCCGAGCCCCATTACGATGGCTTTGACGTGGTGGCGAAGATTGCCGGCGTGCTGCGCAATCGCGACAACGCGGTCAAGGTGGAGGGGTTCACCGACAACCGCCCCATCCGCACCAATGCGTTTCCCTCCAACTGGGAACTGTCGACGGCCCGTGCCGCCGCGGTGGTGCGTATCCTGACCATGGAAGGGGTCGAGGCGGAGCGGCTGGCAGCCGTCGGCTACGGCCAGCATCAACCGGTTGCCCGTAACGATACCGAAGAAGGCCGGCGCCGCAACCGGCGTGTGGTGCTGATGATCTCCCGTGATGCCAGCGTCCGCGGCGCCATGCGCTGACAGTTTCAACCGGAGGTGTTCAAGTTGCGCCTTGTATGGCCGATACCCTGAGGTAGGCGGGGCTTTGTGTGTCAGCATGATCGGGAAAGATAGAGTGGAGAGCGTAACGTGCGAATCTGGGCTGTAGCCAATCAGAAAGGCGGTGTCGGAAAAACCACTTCGGTGGTGGCGCTGGCCGGGTTGCTGGCCGGACGAGGAAAGCGTGTGCTGGTGGTGGATCTGGACCCCCACGGCTCACTGACCAGCTGGTTCGGATACGACCCTGACACCCTGGCCCACAGTGTGTTCGACCTGTTTCAACATCAGGGCAAGGTGCCCGAGGGCCTGCCGGCGCAACTGGTCACCGAAACCAGTTGCCCCGGCGTCTCGTTGCTGCCTGCCAGCACTGCACTGGCGACACTGGAGCGGCGGATGGTCGGCGTTGAGGGCATGGGTCTGATCGTCTCCCGGGCGCTGGCCCAGCTCTGGGACGATTTCGACTATGTCTTGCTGGACAATACCCCCTCGCTCGGGGTTCTGATGGTCAACGCCCTTGCGGCGGCGCAGCATCTGATTATTCCCGTGCAAACCGAGTTTCTGGCCATCAAGGGCCTGGAGCGCATGCTGCATACCCTGAAGATGATCATGCGTTCCCAGAAAAACGAGCTGCCCTACACCATTGTGCCAACCCTGTTTGACCGCCGTACCCAGGCGTCGGTGAAGAGCCTTAATCTGCTCCGAAAAACCTACCGTGACTCCCTGTGGCAATTTGCCATTCCAGTGGACACCAAGTTCCGGGATGCCAGCCAGGGCGGTATCACGCCCTCTGCACTGGATGCGGAAACCCACGGTGTCCGGGCGTACAGTCACCTGCTGGACGACCTCATGAGTCGGGTGGGCACGGTCAAGGAGCGTCAGCATGGCTGACGATAAATTGACAAGGCTGGCGGATCCGGAAACCGCCATTGCCAGTTACCTTGACGAACTGCTGCATACGGCCACTGACACCGCACTTCGGGAGGAAACCGAGACGCCGGCGCCCGTGAAACCGGTGCGTGAAGAGCCCCGGGTAGCAACCCGACCGAGTCCAGCTCCGGCACCAACCGTCGAAAAACCGGCGGCGAGACCCGAGCCGCGGCGCCCGGCGCCCGAAAAGCCGGCAGAGCCAGCGAGGCCAGTGGTACGCCAGGCTCCGGAAGTGCCTGTGCCAAAGCAGAGAGAGGAGGTTCGGCCCGAGCCGG
>JAEPMM010000176.1 GCA_017643965.1 Marinobacter sp. | reverse complement strand
GCAGCCATCGGCCGGGTCAGCGCTGATGTTGGTCACAGCATAAATAAAGTGCACACACCGGTTGACCCTGTAGCAACTACAGGGTTTTTAATGAATGCGTTCTGACCATAGGAGGTATTCATGACGTGCTGCTCGGTTCCCGAACCCAAATCCCCCGACCCCCGTTTTCGCAAAGCGCTCTGGATCGCGCTGTGGGTCAACCTCGCCATGTTCCTGGTCGAGGGCGTTGCCAGCCTGCAATCCGGATCCGTGTCCCTGATGGCGGATGCCATCGACTTCTTCGGTGACAGCGTCAATTACCTGCTGTCGTTGTCCGTGCTCTCCATGGGCATGCTGTGGCGGGGCCGCGCCGCCCTGGTCAAGGGTGTCACCATGACGCTGTTTGGTCTTGCCGTACTGGGCCGTGCAGTCTGGGTTGCCCAGAGCGGCGCCACGCCTGAACCGCTGACCATGGGCGCCGTTGGTTTACTGGCACTGGTGGCCAACGTGGCGGTCGCCCTGCTGCTGTTCAAGTTCCGTGAAGGCGATTCCGACATGCGGTCGGTGTGGCTGTGCAGCCGTAATGACGCCATCGGCAACCTGGCGGTGATGGTGGCGGCCCTGGGGGTTTTCGGCACCGGCACCGCCTGGCCAGACCTGGCGGTTGCGGCGGTGATGGGCGGTCTGGCGGTGACGTCCGGGGTCAGCGTGGTGCGCCATGCCCGCAGTGATATCCGCAACGCTCGGCTCAGAACTGCACAACACGGCTTCACGGCAGAATCAGCGCCACCATCAGCGGAATGAACGCCAGCGCAAACAGCGTGCTGAGCAGCGCGGTACCGGCCGCCTGCCTGGGTGCGGTGTCCAGCAGGGTGGCAATCACCACGGTATTGGCAGCAATGGGTGTGATGGAAATGAGAAAGATGGCCTGGTAGACCGCCAGGTCATAGACGCCAAACACGTTGGCATCCAGCCACCAGAGCCCCAGGGCCACCAGCGGCCAGGTGACAAACTTGCCGAGGAAGGCCAGCCCGGTGAACCGCAGGTTGCCGGCCAGCCCGCGAAAACTGAGGATGCCCATGCCGATGATCATCATGCCCAGAGTGCTGTAAGCACCCCGCAGGTTATCGAACAGCGGGGTAAATACCTCGGGGATCGAGAAGCCGGAGAGATTCAGGGCCACGGCCAGGGCGAAGGCGTACACCGAGGGCAGCTTCACCACACGCACCAGGGAATCCCGCAGGCTGTATCGTCCTCGCGCCGCCAGATAGAACCCCACGGAATTCTCGAACAATGTGGTGCCGAGCATGCACACAATATAGAGCGCCAGTCCTTCCTGGCCGAACAGCAGCAACGCCACCGGAATACCGAAGTAGCCGGTGTTCCCGGTACCCACGGACAACGGCATCAGGCTGGCACTGCCGTCGGTGATGACTCGCCGCGCCAGCCAGAGGTGGGCAACACCGATCACCGAACACAACACGAACACCAGCACCGGAAGCAGGATCACCTCGACCGATAGCGGCGCCGCCATCACACCGGAGAACACCACCGAAGGGGTCATGATGTAGAGCATGATCCCCGCGATGTGTTTACCACTGGCCTCCAGATAGCGCCCGGCCAGCCACCCCAGCACAACGGTGACATACAGAGGGATCAGCTTGTAGAACAGGGCCAGCGCGGCTGTCATGATTACTCCGACAATAGCGGGATCAGGGTCAGGGCGGGAAGTTTATCATCAGCCGCAGGGTTCCGCTGTTATTGATCCGACCTATAAGGTTTAATGATTTAAGTCATTTAACATGCATTTCACTTAGTGGAATACTGAACGCTTCCCGGCCAGATATGAGCTCGCAGGCTATGAAACTCCATTCCCCATCGTCTCTGTCATCGGCCCCCTGCTATCGGGGGAGCCACCATCCCGACATCATCGACACGCCGTCCGCTCCCGCGCAGCAGGCACCGCTTCACGGTTTGAGTCGTGTTTTCGGCATTCACCTCAACAGTGACCCGAACACGCCGGAGTATCGCTTTCTGAGTGACCTGTCGCTTCTGTTCCAGCAACAGCGTGTGGACGCCGAACACCCGTTGGAGCGGCATGATCAGCCCTGGAGTAACGTGTACCTGGTGCAGTACGGCATTCTGCGCCTGTTCCGTGAAGCACCCAGCGGCAAAACCGCCGTTCATCACTTCTTTTCCGAGGGTGACCTGGTGTGGCCGGTGTTCGGGCGCAGCCGCACCGCCCGCAACACGCTGTGCCTGACCTCGGTGACCCCTGCCACGCTCTGGGTCGCCGACTTCACCGCCTTTCGCTCGACACTGCAAAACCAGGGAGACGGCGTCTGGGCCAACTTTGCCCTGGCACTGACCGAGGAACTGGCCGAGCTGACCAGCATGCGGGAGTTCCGCAAACAGACGCTGCCCGCGAAAGAGCGTTACACCCTGCTGCTGGAAGAGTATCCGGAGCTGATCAAACGGGTGCCTGACAATCAGCTGGCTTCCTGGCTGGGTGTGGTGCCGGCCACATTCTCGCGGATCAAGAGCGCCCTCAGGGGTAGGCCGTAAACAAAAAAGGCAGGCCTCTATGGCCTGCCCCCTGCTCAGATTGTCCCGCCACACTCAGCCGTGCAGTCTGACCGCCAGCTCAGCCACGTGCTTGCCCTGATAACGGGCGATGTTCAGTTCCTTCTCGCTGGGCTGGCGAGAACCGTCGCCACCGGCGATGGTAGAGGCACCGTACGGCGTGCCGCCGTTCACCTCGGAGATGTCAAAAAAGTCGGGGATGCCGTACCCCAGCGGCACAATCACCATGCCGTGGTGTGCAAGGGTGGTCCAGAAGGAACTGATCGTATGTTCCTGGCCGCCTCCGGTACCGGTTGAGGTGAACACGCTGGCGACCTTGCCGTGCAGCTTGCCTTCGGCCCACAGCCCACCGGTCTGGTCCAGGAAGGTGCGCATCTGCCCGGCCATGTTGCCAAAGCGGGTCGGCGTGCCGAAGATGACGGCATCGTATTCCGCCAACTCTTTAGGATCCGCCACCGGGGCTCCCTGATCCGCCTTGCCACCGGCGTTCACAAATGCCTGCTCCGCCATGGTTTCAGGCACACGCTTGACGGTGACTTCAGCGCCGGAAACGCCCTTGACTCCCTCTGCGATGGTGTTCGCCATCGTTTCAATATGACCGTACATTGAATAATACAGAACAAGAACTTTAGCCATTTCCTGAGACCTCCTGAGTCTTCGTTTGTGATATGGCCTCAGGTTAGCCAAGGGCCGGAAATGGTAAAACCGGAAGATTTCCGCATAGTCGTTCAGTTTTTTCGAACGAACTCACACAAACGTCATCAGTGAGCCATTGCGTACACCTGTACGCTCAAGTAACGTAGGGCCCATGATTCACAGAGACCCCACCCCGATGACAACCTCTGAAACCCGCACGCAAAACATCCACCATCGCATCGAAGAGTGGCTCAACAGCGCTACCCACGGCCTTGGCGCCGTGCTCAGTGTGGTCGGAACCGTGGCCCTGATTGCCGCCGCCAGTCAGATGGGCGACGCCTGGAAAATCGTCAGCTTCAGCATCTTCGGCGCCTCCCTGATTCTGCTCTACCTGGCATCAGCGCTCTACCACGGCACCCATCACCCGGAGCTGAGATCCCTGTTCAAAACCCTCGATCACTGTGCGATTTTCCTGCTGATTGCCGGCACCTACACGCCGTTCCTGCTGGTCAACCTGCGAGGCACAACGGGCTGGACACTGTTCGCGATCATCTGGTCGCTCGCGTTCACCGGCGTGGTTCTAAAAGTGATTTTCAAAAACCGGTTCAAGCGTGCGCGGGTGGGAATTTACATCGCCATGGGCTGGCTGATCACTTTTGCTTCGTCCGATCTGGTGGCCAACCTGAGCGAGACCGCCCTGTACCTGACCATTGCCGGCGGTGTGGTCTACACCGCCGGCGTCGTCTTTTACCTGGCCGACCGCATTCCCTATATGCACGCGATCTGGCATCTGTTCGTGATTGGCGGCAGCGCCCTGCACTTCAGCGCTATCTACTACGGCGTTCTGCCCCACACCACTACGCTGTAAGGCAGAACGCCCACCCGCTCACTCGTCGTGAGGGATCGGGTCCGGGCTGCGATCCCAGCCCACCAGCGCCAGTGTTGCCACGACACCCAGCAACAGGCCTTGCCAGGGTTCAAAGAACGCCAACGCCGCACCAATCAGTACCACGGTGCCCCGCGAGGCGTTATCCCGCGGAATCGACATGGCAATGTAGGCGCAGGCGAAGCCGGTCAGCACCAGCGTGAGTGACAGCGCGATTCCCAGCAGCGGCTTCAGGCCCGTCAGCAACGGCAGCAGGAAATAGATGAACGGCAGCCCCATCAGATAGTAGGACGCCAACCCGCTGTGCAGACTGCCCATGGCCTTGGGACCCTGTTTCCAGCGATGCACCACAATCACGTGCACACCGGTCCACACCGCGCCCTGAGTGGGGAAAAACGGCGCAAAAATGCCCATGATGGCGTTGCGGATCGACAGTGAGAAATGGGTGCGGTTCAGGTTGATGTCGATGTGCTCGTCCTTGCGCGCTTTCAGACCATCGCGCAGCACCTCATTGCCGGTTACCAGATCGCCGAACAGAATAATGTACGCAATCAGCGCCAGGGGAATGCTCTGCAGGATCATCTCCTGCGACGGCCAGCCATGGACCAGCGGAGAGGCTTTTGCGAAGGCCTCGCCCAGCGGTGGCACAATAAAGCCCCACTGAATGTCGAAGCTCACCTCGCCCACCAGCGGCCCGATCATCGCCGCCGCCAGGAACCCCGGCAACAACCCCAGCGAACCCAGCAGGAAGAAGAACCGGTTCCGCTCCTTGAGTTTCTGCATCGGGACCGAGAAGGTGAAAATCAGGCAGATCGCGCAGGCAAGCGCGGTGGCAATGGGCTGCTCCAGCAGGAAGCGCTCGGCGTCATCAACAAACACCCGCTTGAGCGCGGCAATGGCGGCGCCCAGTATGATGCCGGCCTTGAGGGTATCCGGTAGCCAGATCACGAACCGCCGGCCCAGCCCGGTGATGCCTAGCGCCAGCACCAGCGTGGCGAACACCAGGCTCAGGGCCGTCATTGCCTGGAAGCGCTCCACCGGGTCTTCATACCCGCCGATAGCAAACGCCAGGATCAGCGGCAGCGCCGGGGTGATCCACCCCCCGGCGTAGGGTTCGCCGAACACAATGACGTCGGAGGCGATCAGGGAGGCATGAATCATAGACAGGGCGACGGCTTCCTCGAAACTCAATCCGAAAAACGCCGTCATCACCGGAATCAGCGCCAGTCCGGTCGCCGCTGAGACAAAGAGCCCCTGTATAAATTCTGACCAACACAGCCGTGTGTGGTAAAAGGGCACGCGGAAGGTGAATGGCCCCCAGCGCCACCCGGCTAACTCAGGTCTTTCTGCCATGGTCGGTTACTCGCTATTTTTTGGATTTATTGTTCGTGAGATGATTATGGAAAGGGTTTCACCATAGCGCGAATGAATATTACTGATCGACGCGCATAAACAGTGATAATTCCCTGGTCTCATTCATACCGGGGGCCATCCACCACCCTGTTGCCTGCCCGCACCGACATGAACTCGACCGAGGACCCCGTAATGCCCAAATGGCTGGTAAAAACAGAACCATCGGAGTGCAGCATAGACGATTTCGCCGATGCCACCGGGCAGACCATCCCATGGGACGGGGTTCGCAACTACCAGGCGAGAAATTTCCTCCGGCAAATGCGGGTCGGCGACCAGGTGCTGATTTATCACTCCAGCTGCAAACACATCGGTATTGCCGGTATCGTCAAAGTGGTGGAATCCGCCTATGCGGACCCGAAGCAGTTTGATCCGGAGTCTCCCTATTACGATCCGAAGAGCACGCCGGACCAACCTCGCTGGCAGGCAGTTGACATGGCGTTTGTCAGTAAGCTGCCACGCCTGCTGGCCCTCGACACGATCAAGTCTCGCCCGGGACTGGACGGGCTGCCGTTGGTCAAGAAGGGAAACCGACTCTCGGTGATGCCGGTCACCGAAGATCAGTGGGCGATCCTGCTGGCCGATAACTGATCAGACGTCGATCTATCCAATCCGGCCCGGGGCCGATAGAATTCGACTCCCTTGCCCGCAATCTCTGGAGCTCTTGTTTACCATGTCGTCAGAATTGAGTCCTGTATCCGGTTTCGAGCAACTGCGCCGCATTGAAGCCAGCAAGGTTTTCCAGGGCGCCGTCATCGCCATCATCATCCTGTCTGCCCTGACCATTGGCGCCAAAACCTACGACATGCCGCCGCTGATCGAGCAGAGTCTCAGTCTCCTGGACAACGCCATCACGATGTTCTTCCTGATCGAAATTCTCTTCCGCTTTGGTGTGTGCCAGGACAAGAAGCGCTTCCTGCTCGATGGCTGGAACCTGTTCGACACCCTGGTGGTGGTTGGCAGCCTGATTCCGCTGGATAACTCGGAAGCGGTGTTGCTGGGCCGCCTGCTGCGGGTGTTCCGGGTGTTGCGACTGGTCTCGGTGGTGCCGGAATTGCGTTTCCTGATCAACTCCCTGCTCAAGGCCATCCCGCGCATGGGTTACATCGTGCTGCTGATGTTCATTATTTTCTACATCTATGCGGCCATGGGTTCGATGTTCTTTGCCAAGGTGGACGAATTCCTGTGGGGGGATGTATCCATTGCCATGCTCACTCTGTTCCGGGTTGCCACCTTCGAGGACTGGACCGACGTGATGTACGCGACCATGGAGCATTATCCGCTGAGCTGGATTTATTATCTGACCTTCATCTTCCTGACCGCGTTCGTGTTCCTGAACATGATGATCGGCGCCATTCTGGAAGTGATGAGCGAGGAGCAGAACGCCAAACAGGCGCAAGAGGCCCATGACGAAAGGGATGAGATCGCCCGCCAGTTAAAAGCGGTG
>JAEPMM010000252.1 GCA_017643965.1 Marinobacter sp. | reverse complement strand
GTTGCGGGCATTGCGGGTCGGCATCACGCAGTCAAACATGTCCACGCCGCGGCGCACGGCCTCAACCAGATCTTCCGGACGGCCAACCCCCATCAGGTAGCGGGGTTTGTCTTCCGGCATGCGGGTCGGCAGATGGTCCAGAATGCGAAGCATATCCTCTTTCGGCTCGCCCACCGACAGCCCGCCGATGGCATAGCCGTCAAATCCGATGTCCGTGAGTCCTGCCAGGGATTTGTCCCGCAGTGTTTCATACATGCCACCCTGGACAATACCGAACAGCGCCGCCGGGTTGCCGGCGTGAGCCTCTTTGCTGCGCTTCGCCCAGCGCAGTGACAGCTCCATGGACTCTTTCGCCTGCTTTTCTGTGGCAGGGTACGGGGTGCATTCGTCGAAAATCATGACAATGTCAGACCCCAGGTCCCGCTGAACCTGCATGGCGATTTCCGGATTGAGCTTCACCGGTGAGCCGTCCACCGGAGAGCGGAAGGTGACCCCTTCTTCGGTGATCTTGCGCATTTCGCCAAGGCTGAACACCTGGAAACCGCCGGAATCCGTCAGGATCGGCCCCTGCCATTGGGTGAAATCGTGCAGGTCACCATGGGCCTTGACCACCTCGGTACCCGGGCGCAGCATCAGGTGAAAGGTGTTGCCGAGAATAATTTCGGCACCAATCTCTTTGATATCCCGCGGCAGCATGCCCTTGACCGTGCCGTAAGTACCCACCGGCATGAACGCGGGGGTTTCCACGGTTCCCCGGGGAAACGTCAGGCGGCCACGCCGCGCTCGCCCGTCTTCCCCGAGCTTTTCAAACGACATAAAGCAGGATTCACTCACGATGTCACTCCGCTGTCTTGCCCGGCATCACCGTTATGGGCGATCAGGGTGCCGAGGCTGGGGTCCTGGCCGGTAATAAACATGGCGTCGCCATAACTGAAGAAACGGTACTGCTCCCGCACCGCTTCGGCGTATGCCGCCATCACATTGTTGTAGCCTGCGAATGCGCTGACCAGCATGATCAGGGTCGATTCGGGCAGGTGGAAATTGGTGACCATGGCATCCACGGTCTGGAAACGGTAGCCCGGATGGATAAAGATATCGGTCTCGCCCCGGAAGGCTCTCAACACCCCGCCGCGACTGGCGGATTCCAGCGAACGTACCGAAGTGGTGCCCACGGCGATTACCCGTCCACCCCGTGCGCGGGCGCGATTCACCGCATCAACCGTCGCATCCGGTACGTGGGCCACCTCACTGTGCATGACGTGGTCTTCAATACGATCAACCCGCACCGGCTGAAAGGTGCCGGCGCCCACATGCAGTGTCACCCAGGCGACCTCAACACCACTGGCCTGTATGGTTTCGAGGAGTGCCTCGTCAAAATGCAGTCCGGCCGTGGGCGCAGCAACGGCCCCTGCCTCACGGGCGTAGACGGTCTGATAGCGCTCACGGTCCGAGTCTTCATCCGGGCGGTCCACATAGGGTGGCAGCGGCATGTGGCCAATGCGCTCCAGCAGATCCAACACAGCCTCACCGCTGTCGCACACCAGATGAAACAGCGCGTCCTCGCGGCTGGTCATCCGCAGGGCGGTGCCGTCTTCCAGAATCACTTTCTGGTCCGGCTTGAGTGCCTTGGACGCGCGTACATGAGCAACCAGGTCACGCTCACCCAGCACCCGCTCCACCAGTATTTCCACCTGCCCACCGGATTCCTTGCGCCCGAACAGACGCGCCGGAATCACCCGGGTGTCATTGAACACCAGCAGGTCGCCGGGTTGAAGCAAATCGGGCAAATCGGTGAACCGCAGGTGGCGGGTCTCCCCGGACAGGCCATTGAGGCTCAATAAACGGGACGCACTGCGCTCTTTGAGGGGATACCGGGCGATGAGTTCATCCGGCAGATCAAAGTGGAAATCGGAGACATTCATTGAATGGACTGTTCACGACACCGCGTATTGCGGCTTGTAAGTGGTAGCGGCGGGCGGACTCGAACCGCCACGGGTTTTACCCCAACGGATTTTGAATCCGTCGTGTCTACCAATTTCACCACGCCGCCATCGGAGAGTGGTGGGGATTATACTGAGCCTGAATGTGAAAGCAATAACAAGCGCCGGACTTCCTTGTTCCGGCAGCTATTTTCTTACAGGCGGTCGAACAACGACAGCTGTGAGACCTGGGCAAAGGACTGCTGGGCGGCCTGCAAAACGAAGCTCTGGAAGCTCAGTGTGCTGATGGCCTCGGCGTAGTCCACATCCTGCAACTGGGACCGGATCTCATTGCTGTAAACCGACGAATCCTCGAGGAATGACTGGGTGGATTCCACCGCATTCATCCGTCCGCCAAGCTCGGTCTGTTTCAGGACGATGCTTTCCTGGCCGTTGTCGAGATTGACCAGCGAGTTGGCAATGAGCTCATTGTAGGCGTCCTGCCCACCGGGTGCCGACTTGTCGATATTCTCAAGTCCGTAAATAAGCTTTTCGATGGAGGTAAACACCGACTGTTTCTGTGCCGTCTTGAGGGTGAATTCGTCACCCTCGGCCGCGCCAAATACCTCGACCTGAGCTCCCGCCACCTCAAAACTTTCACCGCTGGTGTAAGCCGCCGGCACGACCGGCAACGGATCGTTGGTGCGGCGGTTGAAGGCCTGCACCTCCAGCCCCCCTGCTCCGTCATCCACCACGGAAATCGCAATGTCGTCCGGGTACACCAGATCAAACGCGTCCCGATCCACCACCATACCGGAGCTGATCTGCGCGCCGGAGGCATTGGACTCCGAGGCCTCGGCGAAGAACGTGGGCTCCGCCGCCGCGACGTCCACGAAGATACCTTTACCGTGATCGCTGATCGGCACGGTCACACCGTCGTCAATCTCCAGCACCCGCTGACCCTCGTCGCCCTGGTACACCCAGTCGCCGGAGACATTCTGGGTAAAGGCCTGCTGGTTACCCTGGAAGCCGCTGAAGATGAACTCGCCAGAGGCGTCTTTGGTGTTGGCAATATTGGCAAGCTGACCCAGGCGCTCTTTCATTTCCGAGGCGAGGGACTGGCGGTCATTGGGTGACATCGATCCGTTACCGGCCTGAACCGTCAGTTCCCGGATCCGCTGGATTACGTCAACGGCGCTCGCCAGCGTGCTTTCTTCCTGTTTCAGGCGGTTATCCGCCAGCTGCGCGTTGCGCTGGTAGGTCTCCACCCGGCCCAGTTCCTGGTCCAGTTTGAGAATCCGCGCCGCGGCGACCGGATCGTCAGACGGCCGATTGACCCGCTTGCCGGTGGACACCTGCTCCGAGGTCTTGTTCAGGCTGGTGTTGAGATCCTGAAGCCGGTTGATACCACCAGAGAACACTTGTTGTGAGGAAATTCTGATCATGTCACATCACCTCTCCCTGTTACCGGAAACTCTGCAACAGCGTGTTGAACAAATCCTGCGCCACACTCATCACCTGAGCGGATGCATTGTAGGCGGCCTGATACTGAATCAGCTTGCCGGCTTCCTCATCCAGGTTCACCCCGGAAACCGATTCCCGCTGGTTGGTTGATTGCTCCAGCAGCGTGGCTCCGGCATCGCTGTCGAGCTGGCTCTGGCGGGTTTTTACGCCCACCGCTTCCACCAGCCCGGCGTAGCCCTCGGTGAAACTCTGGGTGCCACCGTTCATGGTGTTGGCGGTCCCCAGGGCGGCCAGGAACTCGGCGTTGCGGTTATCAGAAACACCGTTTTCATTGAAGTCGATGGAGAACACGTCGCCGACCGCCGGATTACCGGAGATCTCGAACTGGAAGCCCTGATACTCGGCGCCATCGCTCGGGTTCTCGCTGAACAGCTTGTTGGAAATGCCCGCCTGGTAGGGCTTTTCGTCAATGATGGCGTCGCCGTTGTTATCAAACACGCTGAACACCAGATTGCCCGCACCGTCGTCGGCGAAGCGGACTTCCAGCGGGCCGTTGGTCAGTTCACCTTCCAAACGGAACGACGGCAGCAGCGAATTGGTGAACGGGTTGCGAACGTCCAGCATCTTGCCCTGATTGATCTTGCCGGTGCCGCTGTTACCCAGATCGGATTCCGCCCGCACCGGGCTGGCAAAGGCCAGATCCTCTTCCCGCTCTACTTCCATATTGATATTGGCCGCCGCATTGCGGGTCGGCTGAATCAGATATTTGTCGCCGGCATTGAAGGTGCCGCCCTCGATACGGATATTGAATCCCGGCATCGAGATCTCGGAATCCACCGGGTCCGGCAGGCGGCCCTGATTGGCAATCTCACCGGTGGCGTTATCCACCAGCTCATAGCTGCGCCCGTCACCGCTGAACTGCAGGGTCCAGTTGCCGGCTTCCAGCACGCCACTGTCGGTGATCTCAACCGCCAACTGGCCATTCTGTGGCACCTGATTGTTGGCATTGGCAATCACCCGCCCCTGCTGAGCGGCCACGCTGTTGATGTCGGTGAAGAAGCGCCCGCCGAGCTCGCCCTCCAGATCCAGACCAATTTCATGCTGGTGATTCAGGGCATCCGACAGCGCGATGGCAACCCGCCCCAGCTCCTCAAACGCCGGTCTCAGTGCTTCCGACTCGAAGCGGCGCAAACCGCCGAGCTTGCCACCGTTAATCTGGTTGTCCACCACCAGGGTGCGCCCCCCGTTTCGCAGGGTGAACTCCAGAGACGTGGGGTCCTGAGCGCTCTCACGGGTGCCGAATTCCGCCGCATTGCTGCCAACCACCAGTGACAAACCGTTATTCAGGGACACGTTCACCTGGCTGCCTTCGGTCGGCGTCACTTTGATCCCCACCAGTTCAGACAGTTCACGGAGTGCCTCGTCCCGTTTGTCGAGCAATTCGTTGGGCATCTTGCCCTCTGCCAACCCGGGCGATTCTGAAATCGCCAGGTTGAGCTCGGCAATGCTCTGCAGCAGCGTGTTGGCGTCCTTCACCCCCTGCTGCATCTGGGTTGTGATGGCTCCCCGCTGCTGAATGAATTCCTGATTCAGAGCCTGGAAACGGTTCACCACCTGCTGACCCTCACTCAACACCAACTGGCGCTGGGGTAAGGAGGCTGGATCTTCCGCGGCATTCTGCAGGCTGGCAAAGAAGTTGTTCAGGGCGTCACTCAGCCCCGTGGTTTCACTGCCCAGCAGGTTGTCCAGACGGCTGAGTTCGGATCGCAGGGTTTCCTGCTCACCGTACAAGGTGGTGTCTTCCCGGAGCTGTTGGGAGAGGAATTCGTTGGCCAACCGGCGAATGTTGGTGATGCTCAC
>JAEPMM010000357.1 GCA_017643965.1 Marinobacter sp. | reverse complement strand
TTCTACAAACTCACCCAGTTCATGGTCGCAATGATCGTTTTTCCAGCCTTTTGTCGGCTGGCTCTAGCGGTCAGGCAGAGGGTTGGGAGGGGGTAGCAGCCGACGCCGGGGCTTTCGGCACATAGGGACGCACATCCCAGCAGAAGTAGCGTTTCAGCACGCTGTTGGCTTCGGGCTCTTTCTGGCGCCAGCCGTACACGTTGGGTTTGCTGGTTTCGATGGCCAGGGTGCCGAACACCAGCCAGTCATAGATCGCCAGGGTGGAGGTTACGTTGCGGGCGGAGTTGGGGCCGCGGGCGTGGTGGTGATGGTGCTGGGTCGGAAATACCAGGATATGGGCCAGCGCCCACATGGTTTTGCGCACCCAGGCCCAGCGGTGGTTGTGGAAATACAGGTCGTAGTTCCAGTTCACGTGGGTGTGGGCGGCCCACAGGCCCTTGAACGCGGTGCCAATCACGAACACTTCCACCAGCCCCAGGTACAGGCACAGCAGCTGGAAGGTGTAATTGGGCATGATCAGCCACCAGGCCCAGCCGTTCACGAAGGTCTGGGTAACGGTGAGTTGGCCTTTGTTGTCCAGGCCGCCGGACATGTGGTGCGGGCGGTGGTTCATCTTGTAGAAGGCCTGCACCCATTGCAGCACCCGGTTGTTGGGGCGGCGGCGGTGGGCAAACAGGTGGAAGCTGCCGTGAATGAACTCTTCCACACAGAAAAACACGATCAGCGTGGGCCAGAAATAGGCCTGCTCCAGCCACGCCAGCGAGCCGGCGCTGCCGGGGATCAGCGTGGACAGGCCCAGGGTGAGCAACAGCAGCACCAGCGGTCGCTGCACCGCGACCATCATGAAGGTGGCGAGGAAGGCCATGCGCCAGTCCTGCTGGTTTTTGCGGCCATCCCGGGTGCGGCCACTGAGTACCTCCCACAGGGCGGTGATCACGATGAAAGCCGTGACCAGCATCGTCAGTTTTTGATCGTCCATTGTTATTTTCCCCACGAGGGTTGTTTGGATGTTATGACGGTAAGGCGCGCTGGTATATTTTTCTAATCAAACTTTGGTATAAGTATTATCCATGAAGCTGAATTTACGAAGCGTGGACCTCAATCTGCTGCCGGTGTTCGACGCCATCATGGAGGCCGGCCAGCTGTCACGGGCCGCTGAGGCGCTGAGCATGAGCCAGCCCGCCATCAGCGCGGCCCTGCAGCGCCTGCGCCATACCCTGGGGGATCCGCTGTTTGTGCGCACCCGCCAGGGCATGGTGCCCACCCCCCGCGCCCGCGAGTTGCACGCCAGCCTCAGCCAGCAGCTGGGCGCCCTGCGGGACACCCTGGACCCGGCCAACCGCTTTGTGCCGGCCACCAGCCAGCGATGTTTTCGCGTGCTCAGTAACGATTATTTCGAGATGGTGGTGTTGCCGTCGCTGCTGACGCGGATCCGCCAGGAGGCTCCAAACGTGGTGGTGGAAGTGGCGCTGGCCGACGACAACATGCCCCGCAAGCTGGCAACCGCACGAGCAGACATCGCGGTGGATGCCTTCGCCACGGAGAACGATCAGTTACGGCGGCAGGTACTGCTGGAGGAGCGGTTAGTGGTGGTGGCGCGACAGGGCCACCCGGTTTTGGGCGGCGATTGCAGCAAACAGCAATTCCTCGAGGCCGAGCACGTAGTGCTGCCGGACCGGAACCGCCGTCTGCCGCTGGATCAGATCCTCAATGAACCGGGCTGGCAGCGGCGCACCGGCGCCCGGGTCACCCAGTTTGCCAGCATGCTGGCCACTTGCAGCCGCTCCGATATGATCGCCACGGTGCCCGAGCGCATGGCCCGCCAGTACGCCGGCGCCCTGGGTCTGCAGACCCTGGCGTTTCCGGCGACCATTCCGCCGCTGCCGGTCTACCTGCTGTGGGCGCCGGTGATGGACACCGATCCCGCACACCAATGGTTCCGTCAGCGACTGCTGGACAGCCTCACCGGCTGAACGGCTACCACTCCAGCTGCGCGCCGGTCTGATACTCGATCACCCGGGTTTCGAAGAAGTTCTTCTCCTTGCGCAGGGTGGCCTGCTCATCCAGCCACGGCGACACGTTCTTCGCCCCCGGGAAGGGTTCGTCCATGCCCACGGTGCGGGCACGGCGGTTGGCCACGAAGCGGAACTGCTCGCTGTGGTACTCCGCGGAATAGCCCAGGATGGGGTCCCGCAGGATGTAGTTGGCGTAAGCGCTTTCCGCCGCTTCCGATTCTTCCCACATCTGGCTGACGGCCTTGGGGTCGAGGCTGATGTTCTCCTCTTCCAGGATCTGGTTCACCACCTTCAGGCCGAAGGAGAAGTGCATGGCCTCGTCCCGCAGAATGTACTGCAGCTGTTCGCCGGTGCCCCGCATCAGGCCGCGGCGCTGCAGCGCGAAAATGGGGCTGAAGCCGTTGTAGAACCAGGTGCCCTCGAACACCGCCGCGAAGAACAGGTAGGACATAACGAATTCCTCCAGGTCGTCGCGGTTGCGCAGGTTCATGTCGGAACGCATGGCGGCGTCCAGGCGGCGGTTGGCCATCTGGATCTTGCCATTGATGGCGGGCACCACGCGGTAGCGGTTGTAGATCTCGCTCTGGTCCAGGTTGAGGGTTTCGATGCAGTGCTGGTAGGCCCAGGTGTGCATGGCTTCCTCATACACCTGGCGGGCCTGGTAGATCTGCAGTTCCGGTGCGCTCATTTTCTCCATCACCGCCAGGCCGATGTTGCGCATGGCGAGGATGTCGGAAGTGGTCAGGTAGGCCAGCACGTTCTCGTACACGTGCTTCTCCGGCGCGGTCAGGCGGTGGTGGTAGTCATGGACGTCCTGGGCCATGTTCACATCCAGTGGGGTCCAGTGGTTCTTGTTGGCGTTCATGAAGTACTCCCAGGCCCAGGGGTACTTGAACGGTGCCAGTTGGTTGATGTCGGTGTTGCCGTTGATCACGCGCTTGTCGTCAACGTTGACGGGGGCCGGGGCGCCGGTGGTGGCGGGTCTGGTTTGGGTGTTTGGTTCTTCGTCCCAGTTGAGCATGGTTGTGCCTCGTAAAGATTCGTTGGGAAGTCGGATTACGCTGCGCTAATCCGACCTACGGTTTGGCTATTGGCAGGCTTCGCAGTCGGGCTCGTCGATGCTGCACACCTGCGGCTGGGGTGCCATGGAAACCGCGGCGACTGGGGCGGATTTCTCGGCGCCGGTGGCGCCCAGGGAGCGCAGGTAGTAGGTGGTTTTTAGGCCCCGCTCCCAGGCCAGCTGGTACAGCGCGTCCAGCTTCTTACCGCTGGGTTCGGCCATGTACAGGTTCAGGCTCTGGGCCTGGTCGAGCCATTTCTGGCGACGGGAAGCGGCCTCCACCAACCAGCGGGCGTCGATCTCGAAGGCGGTGGCGTAGCGGGCTTTGAGTTCGTTGGGGATGCGGTCGATCTGCTGCACGCTGCCGTCGAAGTACTTGAGGTCGTTGACCATCACGTTGTCCCACAGGCCTTCGGCCTTGAGGTCGCGCACCAGCGAGGGATTGACCACGGTGAACTCGCCGGACAGGTTCGATTTCACGAACAGGTTCTGGTACGCCGGTTCGATGGATTGGGACACCCCGACAATGTTGGAGATGGTGGCCGTAGGCGCAATCGCCATCACGTTGCTGTTGCGCATACCGTTCTTCGCGATCAGTTCCCGCACCGGGGTCCAGTCCAGGCGGGTGATGGTGTTCACCACCAGGTCGCCGTCGCGGCGGGCGTACTTCAGC
>JAEPMM010000455.1 GCA_017643965.1 Marinobacter sp. | reverse complement strand
TCCAGCTGGCGTGGCATCGCGGCGATGGTGTCGTCCAGCTGGGCAATTTTCAAAGCCCGCCAGAGGGCGTCATCCGGCTTGTCACGCCCGAGGGTGAGATTCTGCCGCACGGTGTCATTGAACAGCGCCGGATGCCGCAGCACCGTGGCCACGTGCTCCCGCAGACACGGCAAACCGATGCGCTGCACAGGCACATCGTGGATCAACACCTCACCCTGCTGGGCGGTGTACATGCCCAGAATCAGCTGCACCAGCGTGGACTTACCCCCACCACTGGCGCCGACAACCGCCACTTTCTTGCCGGGACCCAGGTGCAGGTTGATGCCCTTCAGCACCGGCTCATCGCCGTAGCTGAAGTGCAGATTCCTGAGGGTCAGGCTGACGGTGTGGCGGCCACGGAACGGGTTCTCCAGCGCCGGATAGCGGGGTTCCTCCTCCAGCTCCAGTAACCGGTTGATGCGGGCCAGGGCGGCGTTGGCCGCAAACCAGGCGTACTGCATGTTCAGCATTTCCTGCACCGGCGTCAGCATGAACCACAGATACCCGAAGATCGCGAACATCATGCCGATGCTGAGATCACTGAACAGCACGGTCACCATGGCTGCCGCGCGGAACGCGTCGACACCGAACTGAAACAGCGCAAAGCTGGCGCGGGTGGCGGCGTCGCTGCGCCATTCAAACTGGATAGCGTGATCGCGCACACTGCGGGCACGCCCGATCAGCTGGCGCAGGTAATGCTGCTCCCGGTTGGCGGCCCGCAACTGGTGGATGGCGTCCAGGGTTTCGGTCAGGTCTCCCTGGAAGTCCTCGTAGGCGCTGTTCTCCCGGCGCTTGAGTTCCTTCACCCGTTTGCCGATCAGAATGGTGGCAAAAATCACCAGCGGGTTAAGCAACAGAATCAGCAGCGCCAGTTGCCAGTGCACCCACAGCAACACCGCGGCGGTGCCGGTGACCGTCAGGCTGGCCACCAGAAAACGGCTGATGGTGCTGCCAAGAAACTGATCAATGGTATCGAGGTCGGTAATGAAGTGGCTACTGATGGCGCCGGAGCCGCGGGTTTCGTATTCCGACATGGCCACCCGCTGCAACCGGCCCAGCAGGCGGGAGCGAATGCGGAACACCACGTCTTTGGAGATTTTGGAAAACTCCCGCGACTGCAGCACGTTGAACGCCAGCGCGCAGACCCGGAGTGCGAAGGCCGCCAGCACCATCAGCGCAATGTAGACCACCGGCTGCTGCCAGCCTGTCGGCAGCAGGGTGTTCATGAACGGCAACACCGGGCCACTCTCTTCCAGAAGGACTTCATCCACCAGCACTGGCAGCAACAAAGGCACCGGTACGCTCATCAGCGTCGCCATGATGGCCAGCAGATTGGCGCGCACCAGCCTTGGCTTGTGCTTCAGCGCCAGCGCCAGAATACCCCGCCAGTGGTAGTGGGACGGATGGCTGGCCGGCGGCGTTTCGCGGCTCTCAGGGGGTTCTGGGTGTGGTGCCAAGTGGCCTCCCGGTTTGTGGATCTGATCTCTCCCTTACGTCGCAGGGCGCACAATAGTCTACCTGTCACATTGTGGCGGGGGCACGGCTTCTGTCATTATTGACGCCCTATTCTCTGACGGACCAGAACCGGGCTCACTGTGAAACACGATTGTCATTACCATCCGGGCGACACCGCCAAATGGCACTGTGGCGAATGCCAGATACACTACTGCACCCGCTGCATGCCGGACGCCGACAACCGCAAGCGCCACGCCCTGTGCCCCCGCTGCAGCCGTGCCATGCGCTATCTCGGCGCCGCCACCGAAGTGGTCCCGTTCTGGAACCGGTTGGGGGCCTTTTTCCGCTACCCGTTCCACACCGACCCGCTGATCGTCATCGCCATCTGCACACTGGTGCCGCTGCTGGTCAAAGCCAACATCGTGGGCCTGATTATCACCCTGTTGCTGGCGCTTGCCCTGCTGAAATATACCTACGATGTCATCCGCCATACCGCCGAGGGCCATATGAAACCGCCGCCGGTGTCGGTGGCGTTCAGCGGCAGCGGCTTCGATATCGTGATCCTGCAGTTGCTGGTCTTCGTGCTGATGGGCGGCCTGGTGGGCGCCGCCGCCATGATCGGCGGGCAGCTGCTGATGATGCTGGCACTGGCCTTCGTGATCCTCGCCCTGCCGGCGAGCATCATGGTGCTGGCGATGGAGCGCTCAGTGGTCGCGGCGGTCAACCCGATGAATCTGGCGGTGCTGATTTCCCGCATTGGCAGCCCCTATTTCCTGCTCTACGGCTA
>JAEPMM010000015.1 GCA_017643965.1 Marinobacter sp. | reverse complement strand
GGCCGTAACCGGCGCGGTTGCGGGCCAGCAGGATGAACTGCGGTGGGGCGCCGTTGGCCGGGGCGTCTTCCAGTTCAAACCAGCTGCCGGTGATCAGCTTTACCGGGCTGTCTTTCAGCGCCGCCCAGGCCCTGGGAATACCGGCGACGGAACAGGCATCGGTAATGGCCAGGGCACGATAGCCCAGTTCCGCCGCCCGCTCGGCCAGTTCATGGGGGTGTGAGGCACCGGTCAGGAAGGTGAAGTTGCTGAAACAGTAAAGCTCGGCGTAAGACATGGGCTTATCCGAACCAGCCATGGACAAACCAGCCGCCCCGCACATCCCGGAATACCCAGGCCAACTGGCCGCTGCCCAGCCCGGCGATGTAGTAATCCCGGTGCACCCGCTGGCCATCCCACCAGCCACCGCTGATCCGTTCGGGGCCGGAATACCAGGCCACCGGAGCCTCCGGCAGGGCTTGCGGGCCGCTCAGTAACCACAAGGGCCGGCGGGGCAGACTGGCCAGATCGCTTATCGCCGGGCGCGGTTTGCGCTGAACCTCGGAAGCCGACCAGGCCCGTTCCGGGCGGTGGTCCGGCTGGGGCGAGAGTTGTTGCAGGGCGTCGTTGCCCAGCCGGGCCTGCAGGCGGCTGATCAGGGTGTGCCAGGCTTCGTTCAGGTCCCGGGTTTCTCCCAGCAGATCATTGCCTGCGGCGGCTTCCCGCCCGAGAAACCGGCGCACGGATAACACCAGGGAGGCCACCGGAGCCGGCAGGGGGTGTTGCTCGAAGCGCAGGCGCATCAGGTTCAGAAATGCCTCGGCCCGGTGCTCCGGGCCGGAGGTTCGAATGCGCAAGCGGGTAGGCTCGTGGTGGCGGTGTGTCAGCACCAGGAGCAGGCTGTCGGTGTCCTGTTGGCGCCAGCACAGGTCTTCTTCCAGCTCCGTCAGTATGCGTTGCAGGGGAAACAGCAGGCCTTCGGCGCGCTCGATGTCCTGCACAAAGTCCGCCTGCTGACGAAAGTGGTGCGGTGGCTGCCAGGGTTGCTGCGGGTCTGGCCGGCTGCCCTGGATTTTCTGCACCCGGGCCAGGGTTTCCGGTGTCAGCCGCCTGGCCAGTTCGGCGGGTGCTAAGGTCATGACTTCCCCCAGTCGGGTCAGACCCAGACGCTGGAGCCGGATCAGGGTGCGGTCGTCAAAGCCGGCGGCGGCCAGGGACAGATTATGGAGATGCCGTTCCATATGGCCCTTGTCTGCGGTGCACTGGCCCTGGCCGGCCCGGGCGCAAAGACGAGCCGCCAGAGGCGTGGTGCCGGTGGCCATCCAGGCGGTCAGATGCCGTTCCGAGAGGGCCTGTTCCAGGGTCTGCCAGACGGCGGCCAGGCCGCCGTAGAGTTTTTCCAGGCTGCCCACTTCCACCAGCAAGCCGTCGGGCGGGTAGAGCACAATGCTGGCAACGTGGCGGTACAGCCAGCGCGCCTGCTCCGCCAGAATCTGCTGTTCGCGCCCGGGGTCGGCGTGGGCGATGGCCAGTTCGGGCACCAGATTGAGGGCGGTTTTCAGGCGCATGCCCGCTTGCACACCCTGAGCCTGGGCTTGTGGGCAGGCCTGCAGCACGCGCTGGGCAGACTGATCCACAACCACCAGGGCCGGTTCGCTGTTTTCTTCATGCGGTTCATCACGCCCGCTGCGGGAGCGACGAATGTGATCCAGCAGCAGGTGCGGGAAATGCAGGTAAGCCCAGAGCATGATGCCGTGCCTTTGTGCAGTCAGGGAGCGGATGCGGACCAGGGGCCCTGAACCACCCGGTGCGATTCGGTGACTGGCAAATCGGCCCGTCGGCCCATGGCCAGTGTGCAACGCTGCCCGGGCCAGCTGCCCCGACGTTTCAGCACATTGATCCGCAGGTCCTGGTGCTCGCCGGCTTCCAGTTCCAGGCGCAGGGCGGCCGGAGAACTCTGGTCGGCCAGCTTGCGGCTGCGGAACAGCACGCACACATTGCTGCCGGCCTCTGCCGCCAGTTGCAGGCGGCGGATATCCCGGGCGGCCAGTTTGCCCGGCCAGGCCAGCACCAGCCCGGTGACCGGAGAGCGCAGGCAGTTTTCCAGGGTCCAGAGCAGATCGCCGTTGTCTTCGGTGCGGATCATCACAATCTGGTCCAGATTCACTCCGTCACGGGCCAGGGCGGGGGCGTAAGGCGTGTGTGGCGGGTTCAGCCAGAACACAGTTTTGCCTGTGTGGGACAGCCGTTGCATCAGTGGCAGCACCAGCTGCAATTCGCCAATACCCGGGGCATCCAGCAGGCATTCGCTCAGAGCGCCGCGGGGCCAGCCCAGGCCTCCGAGCTGATTGTCCAGGGCCTGATAACCGGTCGGTTCCGCCGGTTGCGTGGTCCGTGTCTGACGATGCCCCTGCCAGACACGGGCATCCTCTATCAGCGTGTTCAGAAGTTTGCTCATGGTGTGAAATTCCTGCCTGGTTTCCGGAATACTGTTTAAATATACAGTATTTTGAACAGGGCCGGATTTCAAGAGCGGGCTTGATAATCCGCAGACCGGCGGCCACGCTTGTAGTACACGCTACTGTTCAGGGGAAAAAGACCATGACGTCACTGAAAGGGCTGTCCTGCGAGGCCTGCAACGCAGATGCCCCGAAAATCGGGGAGGATGAGAAACGCAGTCTGCTGGGGGAAATTCCTGACTGGCAACTCGTTGAGCTGGATGGGGAAGAGCAGCTGCAACGGGTCTTCAGGTTCCGTAACGTTGCCGAGGCGCAGGCGTTTACCAACAGGGTCGGGGAGCTGGCCGAAGCCGAGGGGCATCACCCCGCCATTCTGCTGGAATGGGGCAGGGTGACTGTGCGCTGGTGGACTCACTCCATCGGTGGTCTGCACAAAAACGATTTCATCATGGCCACCCGCACCGACGTCGCTTTCGAGAGCTGATCAGCGGGGTTGCCGGCCGTGGCCATCGCCGGCGGTCGATGTGGCCTCCGCTTTCGCCGAGGCCGCGATGGACCGTTGGGTTCTGCCCAGCCACAAGCCCAGGAGTGCCCACATCAACGCCAGCGGAACCGCCACGCTGGCGATCGCGGCCAGCGCCATTCCCAGTCGCCCCAGCAGACCCTCTACCTGCGCCCCCACCACGTCACCACCACGGTAGACGAAGGTGTCGATAAAGGCTTTGGCTTTGTATTTGTCTTCCCGGCTGGCCACGGTATACAGGGTTTCCCGGGCCGGACGCATGATCGCCCGCTGTACTGCCCGGAAAGTGGCTTCCAGGGTGATCAGCGCCGCCAGGGAGCCAACCATGGCGAGGCCGATAAAGCCGAAGGCAGCTGTCAAAGGCAACAGCGCCAGCGTGATGTGCACCCCCAGGCGCTTCATCAGATGGCCCGCCACCAGCGCCTGCATCACCAGAGTAGCAATCTGGGTAATCAGGTCGATTCTGGCGAACAGGGTGGTTCTCTGGTCGGTGCTTTCGCCCAGTTCGGCCACCATTTGCAGCCGGATGAAGTAAATGAACGTGGCCATGATGGCCAGAATGATCACGTAGGCGGCAATGCCCAGCAGGTAGCGGGAGCGAAACACCGCCCGCATGCCTTGCCAGGCACTGCCTCCGATCAGCTCCCGGTCCTCCACGGCAGGCCGGGTGTCGTATTTGCGCTCAGCCGAGTCGGGGCGCAGGTGGGTGACGGCCCAGCACGCCAGCAGGGCCAGCGCCAGAAACCCGGTGCTGACCAGCAGCAGGGCGGGGGTGCCCAGGGGTTCTGCCAGTACCGATGTCAGCCAGGGGCCGAAAATGGCGCCGCAGGTGCCCCCCACCGCGATCACCCCGAAAAACCGCTTGCCCTGATCGAAGTTGAAACGGTCTGCCATCACCGCCCAGAACACCATGGTGACAAACAGGTTGAACACGCTGAACCAGACATAGAATATCTGGCCGGTGGTGATGCCGATAACGTCCGGGGTCAGGGTCATCACCAGATAGAACGCCACCAGGCTGGCGCCGAAAAAAACGTAGGTGGTGGTGATAAACGTCAGGCGCCGCAGGCGGCTGACCAGCAGGCCGAACACCGGGTTGACCAGCAGGGTAATGACCGCGGTACCGACGAACAGCCAGCGCACGGTGTCGATACCCCCCTGCAGTCCCAGCGCTTCACGGGCCGGGCGCAGCACCATCAGTGCGGTGAGTACACAGAAGAAGAACAAGGCTGCGAGTGCCACCGGCAGGATTTCATTGCGATGGATATTGAACAACTTGGCAAACGGGTGGTTCATGGGCCGGCGTTGGTTTGCGGTGAAATGTGGCTTTCAATTTAGACCATCGGCCGCGTTTGGGTTAGCCTTGCGCTCTTCGGGTTGTTGCTGCAATCCGAAGCTCTAATTGTATTCAGGTGGAACACCCATGCCCGTCGAACCCTTTCAAGCTCTTGCCTGCCCGCTGGACGGAGAACCTCTGAGCCACACTGGCGCGGCCTGGCGCTGCCCGGCGGGGCATAATTTTGATATCGCCCGCCAGGGTTATACCAACTTGTTGCCGGTCCAGAACAAGCGCTCTCTTCATCCCGGTGACAGCAAAGAGATGGTGGCAGCCCGTCAGCGCTTCCTGAACGGCGGCTTTTACCAGCCCGTCGCCGATGCGGTAAACCGTCTGGTGCTGGCGGACATGCCGGACACACACCGGTTGACCTGCCTGGATGCGGGCTGTGGGGAAGGCTATTATCTGCGTCAGCTGGCGGCGGCTGCCGGAGAGGAACGGGCGCTGGAGTTGCTGGGCGTGGATATTTCCAAATGGGCGGCACTGGCCGCCGCGAAACAGGACAAGCGCCCGGCGTGGGTGGTGGGCACCAACGCCAGGCTGCCGGTGCTGTCGTCCTCCGTGGACCGGGTGCTCTGTGCGTTCGGCTTTCCCGTGTATGCCGAGTTTGCGCGGGTGCTGAGGTCCGGGGGGCAGTTGCTTCAGGTGGACGCCGGCCCCGCGCATTTGCGGGAATTGCGTGAGATCATCTATCCCACGCTGACGCCTGAAAAGAGCAAGGTGCGCGACGATCCGGAGGGTTTCAGAGCGCTTGGTTCCACCACGGAGTGCTTTGCCCTGACGCTGGACAGCCAGGAGCGGATTGCGGATTTGCTGGCGATGACGCCACACTTGTACCGTGCCACGGCCGAGGGGCTTGCGCGTGCCGCGGCACTGTCGTCGTTGACGGTCACCGTGGATGTACGCCTGACCCGTTATCAATGCACACTTCCCAACCCTTCACCGGATGAAAAGGAAAGCGCCTGATGTCAGATCTGAAAGACCCCCGGGTTCTGTTCGCCGCCGAGCGCACGTTGCTGGCCTGGAACCGCACCAGCCTGTCCTTCATTGCGTTCGGATTCCTGATCGAGCGGGCGGGGCTGTTACTCCATGCGCTGGCCCCGGAAGCAGTGGGTGCCATCAACGCGGTGCTGGCGTTCTGGATTGGCATCCTGTTCATTCTGCTGGGGGCCTTTGCCGCGGTGTGGTCATCCCGCCAGTTCCGGGCCCTGTTGCGCACCCTGACCCCCGCGGAGTTTCCCGAAGGTTACGGCTTCCGCTGGGGGCTGGTGGTGAACATGATTGTGGCGTTTCTTGGCACCGTGCTGGTTGCCGCGCTGTTTGTGGGGCGGGTGTAGGGATTACCCCTTCGGCCGCCGGTCACCCTCCATGATTTTTGCCACGAAAACCGACTTGCCGTAGGTTTCGAACGACCATTTCAGGGTGTCTGACAGCACTTTCATCACCTCATCATACTCGCCGAACATCTCGGTGCTCATGCGCCCGGGATGCACCTCCAGGCTGGTCTGTTTCAGTCGGTCAATCAGGTCCCAGATCGGTTGCTTGTAGTCGTCCTTGAGCGGGTAACAGCTCAGTTGCACAGATAGATACATGATGCCTCCCCGGGTTCAGTAACCCTTTGCGGATGAAGTACTGCGTCTTGGATCGGCGCCGCCGTAAAGCGTTCCATCCTCACCAATCAGGATGCTCTGGATCGCCCCCATGGCGTTGGTGGTTTTCACGGTGTGGCCGCGAGCCTCCAGTAGCCGGATAGTGTCCGGGCTGAATCCCTGTTCAATGAAGATCGCGTCCGGCAGCCATTGGTGGTGCATGCGCGGCGCGTCGACGGCGCTCTGGATGTTCATGTTGTGATCAATCACATTGAGAATCACCTGCAGGGTGGTGGTGATGATCCGCGAGCCGCCGGGGCTGCCGGTGACCAGGAAGTTGCGGCCGTCCTTGCGCACAATCGTCGGCGACATGGAGCTGAGCATGCGTTTGCCCGGTTCCACCTTGTTGGCCTCGCCGCCGATCAGCCCGAACGCGTTGGGCTCACCGGGCTTGGCGCTGAAGTCGTCCATTTCATTGTTGAGCAGGAAGCCCGCCCCGGTGACGGTAATGCCAGAACCGTAACTGAAATTGATGGTGTAGGTGTTGGACACTGCGTTACCCCAACGGTCGACAATGGAGTAGTGGGTGGTTTCCGGGCTTTCAAAGGCGTTGGGGTTACCGGGTTGAAGTTCGCTGGCTGGCCGCGCCTTGTCGGCGCTGATGCGTTTGCGCAGCTCGGCGGCGTAGGCTTTGTCCAGCAGGCCGTTGAGGGGGACATCAACAAAATCCGTGTCGCCAAGAAACTTCGAGCGGTCGGCGTAGGCCAGTTTCATGGCTTCGGCCATGTAATGCAGGGTGTCGGCGGCGTTATGGCCGAGTTCTGCCAGCGGGTAGTGTTCCAGAATGTTCAGAATCTGCAGGATGTGGGTGCCGCCGGAGGAGGGCGGTGACATGGAAAACACCTCATGGCCCCGATAGCTGCCCTGCACCGGCTTGCGGACGGACGGTTGGTAGTCTTTCAGATCCGCGGCGGTGATCAGGCCATCGTTGCGCTGCATTTCCTCGACGATCAGGCGCGCCGTTTCGCCTTCATAGAAGCCTCGGGGGCCCTGGTCGGCGATGCGCTGCAGGGTGGCGGCCAGTTGCGGCTGACGAAAACGCTCGCCCGGCGGCCAGGGGGAGCCATCCTCCCGGTAAAACGTCGCCCGGCTGGCGGGCCAGCGTTGCAGGCGGTCCCGGGCCTGCTCCAGGCCTTCGGTGAAGCGCGGCGGCACAATGAACCCGTCCCGGGCCAGGCGGATTGCCGGCGCCAGCGCCTCCGCCAGTGACAGGGTGCCGTGGCGTTCCAGTGCCAGCGCCAGTCCGGCCACCGTGCCGGGCACGCCGGAGGCCAGATGGGTAAAGCGGCTGCGGTTGGGTACTGCATTGCCATCGTCGTCCTGGAACATGGTTTCGGTGGCGGCTGCCGGGGCTTTTTCCCGGTAATCGATGGCTTCCACCGGGCCGCCGTCGCCGGGGGCAAACAACATGAAACCACCGCCGCCGATATTGCCCGAGCGGGGCTGCACCACAGCCAGCACAAAGCCGGCGGTAACGGCGGCATCCACGGCATTGCCGTCATTCTTCAGCACCTCCAGCGCCGCGTCCGTTGCCAGGTCGTGGCTGGTGACCACCATGCCCTCGCGGCCCTGTTCCGGATGGTGACGTTCGCCCTCCAGAATCGCCTGCGCACACAGACTGCCGGCAACGCTCAGCAGAATGACGGCAAGCCCGGCGCGGAGGCCCGGTAAGCGGCCCCTGGAGGCGTTTGTGCGGGGTACCTGAGGTGGGTGTCTGTCCATGTGCTTGTTCCTCGTTTCTGGCGTTCAGATAGGCTATGATAGCCGGTCATTTTTACGGGTGTGAAACCTTCGCCCCCGCGTTCCCGGATCAGAACTAAGGAAAGGCTTCCATGGAGCATACCTATCGTCTTGTGATTTCCTGCCCGGACCGGGTGGGAATTGTCGCCAAGGTGAGTAATTTCCTGTCCACCTACAATGGCTGGATTACCGAGGCGAGTCACCATTCGGACACCCACACGGGCCGCTTCTTCATGCGCCACGAGATCAAGGCCAGCTCGATTCCTTTCGGCCTTGATCAGTTTCGTGCCGCCTTCGACCCGATTGCCCGTGAGTTCGATATGGACTGGCACGTGGCGGATTCCGCGCAGCCCAAGAAAGTGATCCTGATGTGCAGCAAGGAGTCCCACTGTGTGGCGGACCTCCTGCACCGCTGGCACAGCCGTGAGATCAACGCCGAGATAGTGGCCGTGATCTCCAACCACGAGGACCTGCGCCGCATGGTGGAGTGGCACGAGATACCCTACCACTACATTCCGGTGTCCCGGGAAAACCGTGACGAGGCGTTTGGCGAAATTGATGGTCTGATCGAAGGCTACGCCACTGACGTGGTGGTGCTGGCCCGTTACATGCAGATTCTGCCGGCCACTCTGTGCGAAAAGTATTCCGGTAAAGTGATCAACATTCACCACAGCTTTCTGCCGTCCTTTGCCGGTGCCAGGCCGTATCACCAGGCCTACAGCCGGGGCGTTAAGCTGATCGGCGCTACCTGTCATTACGTTACCCAGGATCTGGACGAAGGTCCGATCATCGAACAGGATGTGATCCGCATTACCCACAGCGACTCCATCGAAGACATGGTGCGCCTGGGCAAAGACGTGGAGAAGAATGTGCTGGCCCGTGGTCTGCGCTCTCACATAGAAGACCGGGTGATTACCTACCAGAACAAGACGGTGGTTTTTGATTAAGAGCGGTTCGCAATTGCCCCGGTAAGGGGCTGACTGTGTTAGTATTGGCCGCTTGTTAAAGAATAACTACGGGGCGTACAAAAAGCCCTGAAACGACTTCCAGCAAACGCAAAGGAACCTTTCTCGATGGGTGAGTTAGCCAAAGAGATCCTGCCGGTAAATATTGAAGATGAGTTGAAGCAGTCCTACCTCGATTACGCCATGAGCGTTATCGTTGGCCGGGCGCTCCCGGATGTTCGTGACGGCCTCAAACCCGTTCACCGCCGTGTTCTGTTCGCCATGTCCGAACTGGGCAACGACTGGAACAAGGCCTACAAGAAATCCGCCCGTGTGGTCGGTGACGTCATCGGTAAATATCACCCCCACGGTGATTCCGCGGTCTACGACACCATCGTTCGTATGGCCCAGCCCTTCTCCCTGCGTTATCCGCTGGTAGACGGTCAGGGTAACTTCGGTTCCATCGACGGCGACAACGCCGCCGCCATGCGTTACACCGAAATCCGCATGAAGAAGATCGCGCACTCGTTGCTGGCGGATCTGGACAAGGAAACCGTTGATTTCGTCGACAACTACGACGGCACCGAGCGGATTCCCGAAGTGCTGCCGACCCGGGTACCGAACCTGCTGGTCAACGGTTCTTCCGGTATCGCGGTAGGCATGGCCACCAACATTCCGCCCCACAACCTGACGGAAGTGGTCAGCGGCTGCCTGGCGCTGATTGATAACCCGGACCTGACCATCGACGAGCTGATGGAGTTCAGCCCGGGGCCGGATTTCCCCACCGAGGGCATCAGCAACGGCCGTGCCGGCATCGTCGAGGCGTATCGTACCGGCCGCGGGCGCATCTACATCCGCGCCCGCCACGAGATCGAGCACGACAACAAAACCAACCGTGATGCCATCATCATCACCGAGCTGCCGTACCAGCTGAACAAGGCGCGTCTGATCGAGAAGATCGCCGAGCTGGTCAAGGAAAAGCGCCTGGAGGGCATCACCGAACTGCGGGATGAGTCCAACAAGGAAGGCATCCGCGTAGTGATCGAGCTTCGCCGTGGTGAAAACCCCGAAGTCATCGTCAACAATCTGTTCGCCCACACCCAGTTGCAGACCGTGTTCGGTATCAACATGGTGGCACTGATCAACGGCGAGCCGAAGATTCTCAACCTCAAGGAAATGCTCGACGCGTTCGTGCGCCACCGCCGCGAGGTGGTAACCCGCCGGACCATCTATGAGCTGCGCAAGGCCCGTGAACGTGGCCATATCCTTGAGGGTCTGACCGTTGCTCTGGCCAACATCGATGAGATGATCGAGCTGATCAAGGCCTCGCCGAGCTCCGTGGAAGCCAAAGAAAAGCTGATGTCCAAAGGCTGGGCGCCGGGTGATGTGCTGGCGATGCTGGAGCGTGCCGGTGAAGACGCCTGCCGTCCCGATGACCTGCCGGAAATCTATGGTCTGCGGGATGGCCTTTATTACATGTCACCGGAGCAGACCCAGGCGATCCTGGACATGCGTCTGCATCGACTGACCGGTCTGGAAACGGAAAAGCTCCAGAACGAGTACAAGGAAATCCTGGAGAAAATTGCCGGCCTGCTGGAAATCCTCGGGGATCCGGACCGCCTGATGCAGGTGATCCGCGAAGAGCTGGAAGCGGTGGTGACCGAGTTCGGCGACGAGCGCCGCACCGAGATCACCAGCTCCCAGCGTGACCTGACCATTGCCGACCTGATTGATGAAGAAGATCTGGTGGTGACCATCTCTCACGGCGGTTATGCCAAGACCCAGGCCGTTGAAGACTACCAGGCCCAGCGTCGCGGTGGCCGCGGCAAGGCCGCCACCTCCATGAAAGACGAGGATTTCGTCGAGAAGCTGCTGGTGGCCAATTCCCACGACACCATTCTGTGCTTCTCCAACCGCGGCAAGGTCTACTGGCTGCGTGTGTTCGAGATTCCCCGTGCCAGCCGCGCTTCTCGCGGCCGTCCGATGGTCAACATCCTGCCGCTGGACGAAGGCGAGCGTATTACCACGTTCCTGCCGGTACGGGATTACCCGGAAGACCAGTTCGTGTTGATGGCCACCTCGGCCGGTGTGGTCAAAAAGACCCCGCTGCCGAACTTCTCCCGTCCGCGCAGCAGTGGTCTGATCGCGCTGTCATTGGATGAAGGCGATACCCTGATTGGCGCCGCCATCACCAAGGGTGATGCCGAGGTCATGCTGTTCTCCACCGCCGGTAAGGCCGTCCGCTTCAACGAAGAGGCCGTGCGCCCGATGAGCCGGACTGCCCGTGGTGTTCGCGGTATCCGGATGGCTGATGGCCACCACGTGGTGTCCCTGATCATTCCGCAGGAAGACGGTGTGCTGCTCACCGCCAGTGAGAACGGTTACGGCAAGCGCACCGCGTTTGACGAGTTCCCGACCTACAGTCGCGGCAGCCAGGGCGTTATCGCCATGCAGTGTTCGGAGCGTAACGGCAACCTGGTTACCGCGCTGCAATTGTTCGACGGCGACGAAATGATGCTGATCTCGGACAAGGGCACGCTGGTTCGTACCCGCACCGACGAAGTGTCTGTTCTTAGCCGGAATACCCAGGGTGTGCGCCTGATCAAACTGAGCCAGGAAGATGAGCGCCTGGTGGGCGTGGAGCGAATCGCTGAAAGTGATGAGCCGGAGGAACTGGCTGAGGAACTGGCTGAGGGCGAATCCGCGCCGGAACAGGCCAGTGAAGACAGTGCAAACGATGCAGGAAATACCGAAGACGGTGCTGGCGAAGAATAACGCCAGCACCTTTCCCGGAATGACAGGTAAGACTTGAGAGATCACAGGAACATGAGCAGGGCGTATAACTTTTGTGCAGGTCCGGCAACCTTGCCGGAAAGCGTGCTGCGGCAGGCGCGGGATGAAATGCTCGACTGGCGCGGTACCGGCATGTCCGTGATGGAGATGAGTCATCGCAGTGACGAGTTCGTCGAGATTGCCGAAACCGCGGAAAAAGATCTTCGCGAATTGGCGGGAATTTCAAGCGATTACGCTGTACTCTTCATGCAGGGTGGAGCTTCCAGCCAGTTTGCGACCATCCCTCTGAACCTGCTGGGTGACAAGTCGTCTGCGGATTACATCAATACCGGTATCTGGTCGAAAAAAGCCATCGCCGAAGCGAGTCGGTACGGCCAGGTCAATGTGGCTGCCAGCAGCGAAGCGAGCGGTTTCACCACGATTCCGGATCAGAGTGGCTGGAATACCCGCAACGACGCCGCCTACCTGCATTACACCCCGAATGAAACCATCGGCGGCCTGGAGTACGACTTCGTGCCGGACAGCGGTTCCGTGCCGCTGGTTGCGGACATGTCCTCCAACATGCTGTCGCGGCCGCTGGACGTGTCGAAGTTCGGCGTGATTTATGCCGGTGCCCAGAAGAACATCGGGCCGTCTGGCCTGGTGGTGGTGATTATCCGCAAGGATCTGCTCGGCAAGGCCCGCAAGGAAACGCCGACCATGATGAACTACCAGGTCATCGCGGATAACGATTCCATGTACAATACTCCGGCCACCTATTCCTGGTACCTTGCCGGGCTGGTGTTCCAATGGCTGAAAGCCCAGGGTGGCGTGAAAGCCATGGGCGAGACCAATTTGCGCAAGGCGCAGAAGCTTTACGGCTTCATTGACGCCAACGATTTCTATGCCAACCCCATTGATCCCCGTTTCCGCTCATGGATGAACGTGCCGTTTACCCTGGCGGAAGACGGTCTGAACGATGAGTTCCTGAAAGGGGCCGATGCCCGCGGGCTGCTGAACCTGAAAGGCCACCGTTCGGTGGGCGGCATGCGTGCCAGCCTCTATAACGCCATGCCGGAAGCCGGTGTAGACGCGCTGATTGCCTACATGACGGAATTTGCCAGGGAGCGTGGTTGATCATGAGCGATGAGCAGACCCGTCTGGGCGAACTGAGAGACGAAATCGATCAGCTGGATCAGAAGATCATGGAGCTGATCAGCGCCCGCGCCAAATGCGCCCAGGAAGTGGCCAATGTGAAAATGGCCGCCAATCCGGACCAGGACGTGTTTTTCTACCGCCCGGAGCGGGAGGCCCAGGTTCTGCGGCGAATCAAGGAGCGGAACCCGGGGCCCTTGTCGGGCGAGGAAATGGCGCGCCTGTTCCGTGAAATCATGTCGGCCTGCCTGGCACTGGAAAAGCCGATGCACATCGCTTTCCTTGGTCCGGTGGGCACGTTTACCCAGTCAGCTGCGCTCAAGCATTTCGGCCATTCCGTGGTGAGTGTGCCGCTGCCGGCCATTGACGCGGTGTTCCGTGAGGTGGAATCCGGGGCGGCCCATTACGGCGTGGTCCCGGTGGAGAACTCCACCGAGGGCATGATTAATCACACACTCGATATGTTCATGTCGTCGCCGCTGAAAATCTGTGGCGAGGTGCAGCTGCGCATCCACCATCACCTGTTGGTGTCGCCGGCGAACAAGGATCAGGAGATCAGCCGGATCTACTCGCACCAGCAGTCGTTTGCCCAATGCCGGCAGTGGCTGGATACCCATCGCTACGGCATCGAACGGATTACCGTCAGCAGTAACGCCGAAGCGGCCCGCCGCGCCGCGGAAGAACCGGGCGCTGCCGCCATCGCCGGCGACATGGCCGCGGAACTGTACGGGCTGGAGAAAGAAGCCAGCAGCATCGAGGATCGTCCCGACAACACCACGCGCTTCCTGATTATCGGGCGCGAGGAAGTGCCGGCCAGTGGTCACGACAAGTCGTCGATCCTGGTGTCCATGCGCAACAAACCCGGCGCCCTGTATCAGTTGCTGGAACCCTTCCACCGTCACGGGCTCAGTCTGACCCGGATCGAAACCCGGCCATCGCCCAGCGGTACCTGGGCGTATGTGTTCTATATCGACTTCGAAGGGCACACGGACGACGAACAGGTGCGCAAGGTGCTGGCGGAAATCGACGAGGAAGCCGTGGAGCTGAAACGGTTGGGGTCCTACCCGATCGGGGTTCTCTAAGACGACTATCAGGGTGGTGTGATGACGATTGATTACCAGAGTCTTGCGGTCAGGGGTGTTCAGGCGCTGTCACCGTATCAGCCCGGCAAGCCCATCGCAGAGCTGGCGCGGGAGCTGGGCCTGAATCCCGACGATATCGTCAAGCTGGCCAGCAACGAAAACCCCCTCGGCCCCAGTGAGCGGGCCCTGACGGCGGCGCGTGAGGCCCTGAGCGAGCTGTGTCTGTACCCGGACGGCAACGGCTTTGATCTGAAGCAGGCGCTGGCTGCGCGTTTCGGCGTGGACATGTCGCAGATTACCCTTGGCAACGGCTCCAACGACATCCTCGAGGTGATCACCCGCTGCTTCGCCGATGCAGACTCGGAAGTGATTTTCTCCCAATACGCCTTCGCGGTGTATCCGCTGGTGACTCAGGCCATTGGTGCCCGGGGCGTGCCGGTTCCGGCGAAAGACTGGGGCCACGATCTGGATGCCATTGCAGCGGCGGTCACGGATCGCACCCGGCTGGTGTTTGTTGCCAACCCCAACAATCCTACCGGCACCGTGCACGGTGCCGACGCCATTCAGGACTTCCTGGCAAAGATTCCTCCGCAGGTTCTGGTGGTGCTGGACGAAGCCTACTGTGAATACCTGCAGGGCGAAGGTTATGCGGATGGCGTGCAGCTGCTGTCCCGGTTCCCGAATCTGATCGTTTGCCGCACCTTCTCCAAGGCCTGGGGGCTGGCGGCGTTGCGTGTGGGGTACAGCATCAGCTCAGCGGACATTGCGGACATACTTAACCGGGTGCGGCAGCCTTTCAATGTTGACACCGTCGCGCTGGCAGCGGCCACCGCGGTACTGGGTGACGAGTCCTATCTGCGGCGCTCCTGTGAGGTGAATGCCGCCGGCATGGCACAGCTGGAGGATGGCTTCCGGGCGCTGGATCTGGACTTCATTCCATCGGCCGGCAATTTTATTGCCGTTGACGTTGGTGACAACGCCATGGGCATTTACCAATCCCTGCTGGAGCAGGGGGTGATCGTGCGTCCCGTCGCCGGCTATGGCATGCCCCGGCACCTGAGGGTGTCCATCGGCCTGGCGCACGAGAATGCAAAGCTTCTGAATGCCCTGGGCAAGGCTCTGGGCCGTTCGGGGCAGGGGGCAGCCTAGTGGCAACCGGCAAATCATCGTTCAAGCGGGTGGCGGTGATCGGCCTCGGGCTGATTGGCGGTTCGCTGGCGAAAGCGGTGCGCCTGAATGGCCTGGCGGAGACCGTTGTCGGCACCGACAAGCGTGAAGACGAGCTGTCTCTTGGCGTTGAGCTGGGGGTAGTTGACGAGGCGGCGGGCTCCATTGCCGAAGCGGTAACCGGCAGCGATCTGGTGGTTCTGGCGGTGCCGATTCGTGCCACGCGCGCAGTGCTCGAGGCCATCAAGCCCCATCTGTCGGCGGACGCTGTGCTGACCGACGTGGGCAGCACCAAAACCAGCTTCGTGCAGGATGTGCAGACGGTGTTCGGAGCGCTGTCGCCCCGGGTGATTCCCGGGCATCCCATTGCCGGCTCCGAGAAAAGCGGCATTCGGGCCGCCAATGCGGAATTGTTCGTCAACCACAAGGTGATCCTGACGCCCGCGGAGGGTGTGGATGCGACCGGCCTGGCCCGCCTGAAAGCCCTGTGGGAGGGCTGTGGCGCCACGGTGCTGACCATGTCGGTGGCCTATCACGACGAAGTGCTGGCGGCCACCAGCCATCTGCCGCACCTGATTGCCTTCTCGTTGGTGGACACGCTGGCCGGCGAGGACGAGAATCTCGATATTTTCCGCTACGCGGCCGGCGGCTTTCGCGATTTCACCCGCATTGCCGCCAGTGATCCGGTGATGTGGCACGATATCTTCCTGTCCAACCGGGACGCGGTTTTACGGGTGATTGACCATTTTACCCACGATCTGGACCAGCTCCGCACGGCCATCGCCGATCAGGACAGTGCCACGCTGCTCCGGGTTTTCAGTCGCGCCAAGGCGGCGCGGGAACACTTTTCGAAAATGCTCTCAGAACAGGCTTACGTGACAAACAACAGTCAGAAACAGGTAACGTTCCGTCTCCAGCCCGGTGGTAGTATGACCGGTGATATCCGGGTGCCGGGCGACAAATCCATTTCCCATCGCTCCATCATGCTGGGCGCTCTGGCGGACGGCATCACCGAAGTGAAGGGGTTTCTGGAAGGAGAGGACAGCCTCGCCACGCTGCAGGCATTCCGCGACATGGGCGTTACCATCGAAGGCCCGGACGACGGCTTCGTGCGCATCCACGGCGTCGGCCTGAACGGCTTGCAGGCGCCCCGCGGTCCTCTGTACCTGGGCAATTCCGGCACCGCGATGCGGCTGTTTGCCGGCCTGCTCGCGGCGCAGCCGTTCGATTCCGAGCTCACTGGTGACAGCAGCCTGTCCAAGCGGCCCATGGGGCGTGTTGCAGACCCGCTGCGCGCCATGGGTGCGGTCATCGATACCGCCGACGGCGGTCGCCCGCCGATGAAAATTCGCGGTGGCCAGCAACTGACCGGCATTCACTATGAGATGCCGGTGGCCTCGGCGCAGGTCAAGTCCTGCCTGTTGCTGGCGGGTCTGTATGCAGAGGGTGTCACCTCGGTCACCGAGCCGGCGCCAACCCGCGATCATACCGAGCGCATGCTGGCCGGTTTCGGTTATCACGTCCATCGGGATAACGCGACAGCCAGTGTGTCCGGCGGCGGCAAACTGACGGCCACGGCCATTGATGTGCCCGCTGATATATCCTCTGCGGCGTTTTTCCTGGTGGCCGGCAGCATTGCGCCGGGCTCCGAGCTGACACTGCGACACGTTGGTATGAATCCGACCCGGGTCGGGGTGATCAACATTCTCCGGTTGATGGGCGCCGATATCGAAGTGCTCGACGAGCGCGAAATCGGCGGTGAGCCGGTGGCCGATCTGACCGTGCGGTCGGCGCAGCTGAAGGGCATCGATATTCCGGAAGACCAGGTGCCGCTGGCGATTGACGAATTCCCGGTGTTGTTCATTGCCGCGGTCTGCGCGCAAGGCAAGACCGTATTGCGCGGTGCCGAAGAGCTGCGGGTAAAGGAGAGCGATCGCATTCAGGTCATGGCCGATGGCCTGGCAGCACTGGGTGTGGAAACCACGGTGACGCCGGACGGCATCGTTATCGAAGGCGGCCAGACCATTGGCGGCGGCAAGGTGGACAGCCATGGCGACCACCGCATTGCCATGTCCTTTGCCGTGGCCTCGCTGCGAGCGGCCGGTGACATCGAAGTGACGGACTGTGCGAATGTGGCTACTTCGTTCCCCGGTTTTGTGGATCTCGCCCGCCAGACCGGTATCCGGATCCACGCCGAAGGAGGGGAGTGATGTCCTCCACTATGGCGCCGGTCATTACCGTAGATGGCCCCGGCGGTTCCGGAAAGGGCACGGTAACCCAGATGCTGGCGAAACGTCTGGGCTGGCACCTGCTGGACAGCGGAGCGCTATACCGTCTGACGGCACTTGCGGCCATGCGACAGGGCGTCGCCCTGGACGATGAGGCCGGTCTGGTAAACGTGGCCGCCAGCCTGGACGTGGCGTTCGAGCCTACCGGGCCGGGTGAACCGGTGCGGGTGATTCTGTCCGGTGAAGACGTCACCGCGGAAGTCCGCACCGAAGCCACCGGTGACAATGCCTCCCGGGTCGCCGTGATCCAGCCGGTGCGTGATGCCCTGTTGCAGCGGCAGCGGGATTTCCGCCAGTTGCCCGGTCTGGTGGCGGATGGCCGTGATATGGGCACGGTGGTGTTTCCCGATGCCCCGGTGAAGATATTCCTGACCGCCAGTGCCGAGGAAAGGGCGCGCCGACGCTACAGCCAGTTGAAGGACGCGGGGGTCGATGTTAACATTGATGCGCTTTTAGAAGAGATACGGGTTCGCGATGAGCGGGATATGAACCGTTCTGCAGCCCCGCTCAAGCCGGCGGATGATGCGCAAGTCATTGATTCCACAGGTTTGAGTATAGAAGAGGTGTTAGACAGGTGTATGGCCGCTGCAGGTCAGGCCTGACTGCACCTTTTTGTCGTTGAAATGCCGGATGTAGCGTTATCTGCCAGCCCCAGGCTGCTTCCGGAAACTACTAACAGACCGTGTTGCTGGTAGCACGGAGCACACTTGCGTTGATCATATAGGACACATAATGAGCGAGAGCTTTGCGGATCTTTTTGAAGAAAGCCTAAAAGAAATTGACATGCAACCGGGTTCCATCGTCCAGGGAACCGTAGTTGACGTCGACAACGACTGGGTCACCGTTAACGCCGGACTGAAGTCCGAAGGCGTTATCCCCGCCTCCCAGTTTCTTAACGAAAAAGGCGAGTTGGAAGTTGCTATTGGCGACGTTGTCGATGTAGCTCTCGACGCTGTTGAAGACGGTTTCGGCGAAACCCGTCTGTCCCGTGAAAAGGCCAAGCGTGCTGAAGCCTGGAAGGTACTCGAGAAGTCCTTCGAAGCTGAAGAAGTGGTCAAGGGCATTATCAACGGCAAGGTCAAGGGCGGCTTCACTGTCGATCTGGCTGGCATCCGTGCCTTCCTGCCGGGCTCTCTGGTAGACGTTCGTCCGGTTCGCGACACCGCGCACTTGGAGAACAAGGAACTGGAATTCAAGGTTATCAAGCTGGACCAGAAGCGTAACAACGTGGTTGTTTCCCGCCGCGCCGTTCTGGAAGCTGAAAACAGCGCTGAGCGCGAAGCTCTGCTGGAAACCCTGACCGAAGGTCTGGAAATCAAAGGTATCGTCAAGAACCTGACCGACTACGGCGCGTTCGTAGATCTGGGCGGTGTTGACGGCCTGCTGCACATCACCGATATGGCCTGGAAGCGCATCAAGCATCCGAGCGAAATCGTGAATGTGGGCGACGAAATCAATGTGAAGGTCCTCAAGTTTGACCGCGAGCGTAACCGCGTATCTCTGGGCCTGAAGCAGCTGGGCGAAGATCCCTGGGTCGATATCAAGGGTCGTTACCCGGAAGATGCTGTGGTCAGACCTGCAACTTCATCAATACCCATTTCAACCGTTACGTCCTGATCACCAGAAACAGTGATGGTATTGACAGCACCTGCTGCCTCAAGATTGAACGTGGGCGCAGAACCATTACCAGACAGGTTGAGACT
>JAEPMM010000236.1 GCA_017643965.1 Marinobacter sp. | reverse complement strand
GGAATCCCGCATGGTCATGCGCAGGCTGAGGCAGGCGGTGAAGAAGAAGCCTTCCTTATGCCGGAAGGTGATCATCACCGGTTCGCCGCTTTCGATGCGATGGCGGTTGGCCGGCGCAAAGGGGTCGTCCTGGCGTGCGGCAAGAATGCTGTGAACCGGCCGGCCCTCAAGTTCGCTGGCGTCATAGCCCAGCACCGCATCGGCGTGATTGTCGGCGAAGGTGATGATGCCCTCGTCATTGATGCGGATCAGCGTGCGGCGATCCGCGGGTCCGGAGGTATCGGACCGATAGCGACGGATAAAGAATTCTTTCACGACGGGTAAGCCTCAGCCAGTGTCTCGCCGGGAGTGTAAAGCAGTCCCGCTTTTATTTTTTTGCCGGTTTTGCCACGATGCGTCCATCATACTGATAATACCATCGGAAAGAACCTCTCCCGCGGAGCCACCTTGACCACTCACAGCCTGCCTATTGCCCTGGATTTCGACGAGGGCATTGATCGAAAGACGCTGCGCCGGCTGCGGGATCGGTTTCTGACGGTCAACGAACAGCGCTGGCAGCGAACCCATTCCGCCCTGACGTATCGGCAGCAGGTGGTTCTGGAGGTTCTGCCGCTGGTGTTCCATCTGAATCATCCCTCACTGCCGGGCTACCTTGATCGGGATTGTCCCTACGGCCTGACCCGCTATCAGCCGTCCCAGCCGACCCTGAACGCGGCCCGACGGCTGGCCCGCACCTTTTCGGTCAAGGATGAAGGGCGCCACCAACCGGATATCGACGCCCTGTTCCTGATGGGTAGCCCGGGCACCCTGGGGCACTCCGTTGCCAGCGACCTGGACGTCTGGCTCTGTCACCGCGCGGATCTCTCCGAGCGGGGGGTGATCTGCCTTGAGCGCAAAGCCGAACGGCTGGCCGCCTGGGCGGCCAGCCTTGGTGTCGAGTTGCATGTGTTCGTGTTTTCCGCCACAGACTGGCGGGCGGGGCGGCAGCGGGCCGAGGTGACCGGGGAAAACTGCGGCAGTGCCCAGCACTACCTGCTGCTGGACGAGTTCTACCGTACCAGCATCCATCTCGGTGGCGGCGTGCCCCTGTGGTGGCTGATACCGGCCAGCAAGGAAGCGCAGTACGATGAATGTGCACGGCAGCTGATTGATTGCCGCTTTATCAAGGGCGATGAGTACATTGATTTTGGCCCGGTGCCGTCGATTCCCCAGGCGGAGTTTCTCGGCGCGGGTGTGTGGCAGCTGTACAAGGGCATCGATGCGCCCTGGAAATCTATTCTCAAACTGTTGCTGATCGAGTGTTACGCCCGCGATACGGATCAGCCGCTGCTGTCCAGTGTCTTCAAGGCTTCAATCTATGGCGGCGAGACCCGCGCCGACCGGCTCGACCCCTACGTGCTGCTGTACGACCGCCCCGAGCGCTGGTTACTGTCGCAGAATGCCACGGAACGGCTCGAGCTGGTGCGGCGCAGCCTGTATCTGAAGGCGGGGTTGCCGTTATCGCGGAAGGAAACCGTGGCCGGCAGCTGGCGGGCCGGGTTGCTTCAGCAGCTGGTGGTGTCCTGGGGCTGGCAAGTGGCGGAGTTGAGCAATCTCGACAACCGCCAGCAGTGGCGGGCGGAAGAAGTGATGACCCTGCGCCGCACCATCGTCGCGGAACTGACCCACAGCTACCGTCTGTTGTCGCGACTGGCGCGGGAGCACGGAGGCGAGGCCGCCATCAGCGCCACCGACATGCATCTGCTGGGGCGCAAGCTGTACGCCGCCTTCCAGCGTAAGGCCGGCAAGATCGAGCAGATCAACCCCGGCCTGGCGCCGTCACTGGCGGAGGAGAACCTGGCCTTTCACCACCAGTCCGAACAGGGTGGTCCGCCGGGCCAGAATGGCTGGCTGTTGTACCGTGACCTTGAGGACCCGTCGGATGCGTTCTGGCAGCCGGTGATCCGCCGCAGCGGCAACCTCAGTGAACTGATGGTGTGGTGTTACTGCAACGGCTTGCTGAACCGCGCCACCCGTTTGAACGTGCGGGCCGGCACCAGCACCGCCTCGGTGTCCGAGTTGCGTGAGATGCTGGATGCACTGGGCCAGTTCGTGCCGTTTCCGGTCGTGCCGGCCAGTCGCGAGGCGTTGTCCCTGGGGGTAAAGCCATTACGCAACCTGCTGTTCGTCAATGTCGGTGTCGACCCCCAGGCCCACCTCACTGACCGCGGCCTGCACAAGCTCAGCGCCCGCCACGATTCCCTGGGCTTCAGTGGTGGCCGTGACAACCTGGTCTCGACCATTGATCAGGTCACCCTCAACAGCTGGCATGAGGTGAGCCTGCAACATTACGCCGCCGGGGATACCCTGATCCAGTGCCTCAAGAACATTCTGGCAGCGGTGGCCGCGGCGCCGGCCAGCCTGCCGGAGATTCTGGTTCACAGTCACAACAAGGGGCATGGCGCCGCGATCGCGCGGCGGGTACAGGAGCTGTTTGCGGATGTCCTGCGGCACTATTTCGCCGGTGGCATCGGCCCCCACCCTCTGCGCTACGTGATCGAAATGGATCGGCGTTATTTCGTGCTCCAGTTCCACGGCAACGAGCCCGGTTTCGTTGCGCTCGACAGCGCCGCAGCCCTGATGGAACAGCTGGCGCGGCCGCAGGACCAGTACCTTCCCGTGGTGTTCGATCGCGGTGCACTGCTGGATAATCTGCCGCTGCGCACCGTCTGCCACGCCAGTGAGCCGGCCAACGTCCAGGTGTTCTATCGGGTGACCGGGGAGGTTGCCACGGTGTGGGTGGTGGACGAACTCGGAGCGGTGGTCAGCTGGGAGCAGCCATTCACCAACCGTCGTTACCTGCTGGTGCCGTTGTTGCGTTTCCTCGACAATCTGGTGGAGCGGCGCCAGTTGCGGCAGCTGGACAGCGTGGCCGGGATGGCCGGCATCCAGTGCTATGAGCTGGTGCGCCGTGACGGTGACTGGAAAGCCGAGCGTCGTTTTGATGAGGACACCAGCGTTACCCTGCCGGGGCTGGAAGTGCAGGCTGTCGGGGTGCAGGAGGGGGACAGCCACCTGCGCTTTGATATTTTCTGCGGTGATCAGGAATTCACCGTGCAGGAATACGGCGACCAGCTGATCCCGGCGGTGGCACACTATATCCGTTCCGCGCGCCAGCCGGGAGAGCATTACCCGGTGTACCTGACCGATGTGCACCTGCCCCACGATCTGGATCCGCAGGTTTACCAGCAGGATATCCAGACCACACAGTACCTCTACTACCGCGCTGCCCTGGAAGAATCGCTCAATCGTCAGCTATTGGGGTGAAGTGTGCCGCCCCAGCCTCGCCCGCCGGCCGTGGAGTCAGGTATACTGCGGCCATATCAGACACAGGGGCAGAGGCCATGCAGGCGTGGAAAACAGTAGGAGTCGGGCTGGTGCTGGCGGGTGTTCTGGCCGGTTGTGGGCAGAAAGGCCCATTGTACCGGGAAGCGCCCGACAACATCGCCGGTGACGCTGTTCAGGAGAGTCGCAGTAACGACAGCAACCGCGAACAGGACGCCGACGCGTCAACACGCTGAGCCATCGCCCGCTAACGGAATCAGGATTTTCATGGATCATTTCAATTATCGTAACGGTCAGCTGTACGCGGAAGACGTGCCGGTGGCTGACATTGCCGCGGAGTTCGGAACCCCCGCGTATGTTTATTCCCGCGCGACGCTGGAGCGTCATTACCGCGCCTATGACGACGCGCTCAAGGATCATGCCCACCTGGTGTGCTATGCGGTCAAGGCGAACAGCAACCTGGCGGTGTTGAACGTGCTGGCCCGTCTGGGCGCCGGCTTTGATATCGTCTCCGCCGGCGAGCTGGAACGGGTCCTTCGAGCCGGCGGCGATCCGGCCAGAGTGGTGTTCTCCGGCGTTGGCAAGCAGCCCTGGGAAATGAAGCGCGCGCTGGAAGCGGGCGTGCGTTGTTTCAACGTGGAATCGGATACCGAGCTGGATCGTCTCAACGCCGTTGCCGGCGAACTTGGCACCCGCGCGCCGGTGTCGCTGCGGGTGAATCCGGACGTGGACGCCGGCACCCATCCCTATATCTCCACCGGCCTGAAAGAAAACAAATTCGGCATCGACATCACCGAAGCGCCAGCCGTGTACGCGCGGGCGGCGGCCATGTCCAACCTGGACGTGATCGGCGTGGATTGCCACATCGGTTCGCAGCTGATCACCATGGCACCGTTCCTCGATGCGCTGGACCGGGTGTTGGCGTTGATTGACACGCTGGCAGCGCAGGGCATCAGCATTCGTCACCTCGACATGGGCGGCGGCCTGGGCGTCACCTACGATCAGGAGCAGCCGCCGCAGCCCTCGGATTACGTTCAGGCGCTGGCCGAACGTCTGGGCGGCCGGGATCTGGAGCTTGTGCTCGAGCCCGGGCGTTCCATTGCCGCCAACGCCGGCATCCTGCTGACCCGGGTCGAGTTCCTCAAGTGCACCGAACACCGTAATTTTGCCATCATCGATGCGGCCATGAACGACCTGATCCGGCCGGCGCTGTATAGCGCCTGGCAGGCCATCATTCCGGTGCAGCCGCGCCAGGACGGTGAAGAAAAAGCCTGGGATCTGGTCGGCCCGGTGTGTGAGACCGGTGACTTCCTCGGCAAGGATCGCAACCTGCGGCTGCAGGCAGGTGATCTGCTCGCGGTGCGTTCCGCCGGCGCCTACGGGTTTGTGATGAGTTCCAATTACAACAGTCGCAACCGCCCGCCGGAATTGATGGTGGACGGTGACCGGGTGCACGTGGTGCGCCGTCGCGAAACCCTGGACGACCAGCTCGGTCCAGAAAGCTGCTTGCCGGAATGAGTTCGGACATGGGCAGGAACGACGACACCAGGCCGCAACGGCCGCAGGGCCCGGCGATGCGGTTTACCAAGATGCATGGCCTGGGCAACGATTTCATGGTGGTGGATGCCATCAGCCAGCCCTTCCGCCTGCGCCCGGACATGATCCGGGAGCTGGCGGACCGCAACTTCGGTATCGGTTTTGACCAGTTGCTGGTTGTGGAGCCACCGGGGCTGCCGGATGTGGATTTCCGCTATCGCATCTTCAACAGTGACGGCTCGGAAGTGGAGCAGTGTGGCAACGGTGCCCGCTGTTTTGCCCGTTTCGTGCGTGACCAGCGCCTGACCAACAAACGCGTGATCCGGGTGCAGACCGCCAAGGGCGTGATTGAACTGCGGATCGGCCGTGACGGCCTGGTGATGGTGAACATGGGGGTGCCCGAACTGAACCCGCCGGCGATTCCGTTTGCAGCGGATCAGCGCAAGGACGTGTATACCGTTGAGGTGGATGACCAGACCGTCGAGCTCAGTGCCGTGTCCATGGGCAATCCCCACGGTGTGCTGCTGGTCGACGATGTCGACAGCGCGCCGGTGGAAACGCTGGGACCGAGGCTGGAAAATCATCCGCGCTTTCCGGCGCGGGCCAACATCGGCTTCCTGCAGGTGATTGACCGTGGCCATGCCCGCCTGCGGGTGTTCGAGCGCGGCTCCGGAGAAACCCTGGCCTGTGGCAGTGGCGCCTGTGCCGCGGTGGTGGCTGGATGCCTGCGGGGGCTGCTGGACGCGCGGGTGGAAATCGAACTGCGCGGCGGGCGGCTGATCATCGAATGGCAGGGTGAGGG